>CANGYP010000097.1 GCA_947458235.1 Alphaproteobacteria bacterium | reverse complement strand
CCCCGCGGATCAGGCAAGGATAACAACGATTCTGCTAAACTTTTTTTCACCCTTGACCCCATGGTGCACCCCCTTTTTTTTGCACCAATTCTAACCTACCTTTTTCCAAAAACACAAATCATTAATGGATTTTTGTTGAATGACCCTGATCGGGTGTGAAAACACGTGCTTTTTTTGGAAAAATGGTTTATGGAAAAGGTCCCTTGAAAAAAAGGACAACACTCATGATTAAAATTGGTGTGGCCGGCGGTGCGGGTCGTATGGGAAAAGCCATTGTTGCGGAGATTGCCCGCAATCCACGGTGTGAACTGGTGGGTGCCACCGTTTTAGAGCAAGATCAAAATCGCGGTCGTGATGCGGGGGAGGTTGCGGGGATTGGGCGTCTGAATGTCCCCCTGCGGCACACCCCTGTGGAGATGTTTGAATCGGCCGATGTGGTGATTGATTTTACCTCTCCGGCGGCCTCTTTGGAACATTGTATGTTGGCCCATGAATACAAAACGGCTTTGGTCATTGGCACAACGGGATTTAACCCCAAGCAAAATGACATGCTGAAAAGCCATGCGCAAAAGGTTCCCCTGCTAGGAGCACCCAACATGAGTTTGGGGGTTAATTTGCTGCAAGCCCTAACAACAGTGGCGGCAAGGATTCTGGATGATCGGTTTGACGCAGAAATCTTAGAAATGCACCACAATGCCAAACGCGATGCCCCATCGGGAACGGCGCTGGCCTTGGGGGAGGCTGTGGCCAAAGGCCGCGGCGTTCGTCTGTCTGAAAAAGCCTCACACGATCGTTCAGGGCAACGGGATGTAGGAGACATTGGTTTTGCTGTGCTGCGCGGCGGTGATGTGGTGGGGGATCATACCGTGTTTTTTGCGGGCCTAGGCGAGCGGATCGAGCTGTCCCACCGTGCCAGCAGTCGGGTTATCTATGCCCATGGGGCGGTTCATGCGGCGCTGTGGATTGCGGATAAACCGGCGGGGCTTTACACGATGCAGGATGTTTTGAATTTGGGACTTTAGAGCCATGCGCTACCACCCTAAAGACACCGAGGCCAAATGGCAGGCCATTTGGGATCAGTCTGGTGATTTTTCGGTGGATACGGCAACGGCCCAGCGCCCCTATTACGTTTTGGAAATGTTCCCCTATCCTTCGGGAAAAATCCATATGGGCCATGTGCGCAATTATGTCATCGGGGATGTGATGGCCCGATTTGCCCGCGCCAAGGGGCATGATGTTTTGCATCCCATGGGGTGGGATGCCTTTGGGTTGCCTGCGGAAAATGCGGCCATAGAGCGCGGCGTCGCCCCAAAGGATTGGACCCTGCAAAACATCGCCGCCATGCAGGTGCAGCTGAAAAAACTGGGGTTATCCTATGACTGGGGCCGCAGTTTTGCCACATGCGATCCTGAATACTATCGCCATGAACAGGCCTTTTTTCTGGATTTTTATCAGCGGGGTTTGGCCTATCGTCGGGAATCTTGGGTGAATTGGGATCCGGTTGAACACACGGTTTTGGCCAACGAACAGGTGGTGGATGGCAAAGGCTGGCGTTCTGGCGCCCCCATCGAAAAGAAAAAACTGGCCCAGTGGTTCCTGAAAATCACGGATTATAGCGATGATTTGCTCTCTGGTCTCAAGGATTTAAAGGATTGGCCGGATGCGGTCACTTTGATGCAAAAAAATTGGATTGGAAAATCCTCGGGGGCGCATATTGATTTTGATATTCAAAACAAAACAGGCCAACAGATCGACACGGTAACAGTGTTTTCAACACGTCCCGAAACGCTGTTTGGGGCGGCATTTGTCGCCATTGCGCCCCATCATCCGCTGGCCGAGGCGTTGGCCAAAACGGATGATGGCCTTGCGGCCTTTATTGCGGATTGTGATGCCGCCGGCACCAGCGAGGCCGCCATCGAAAGCCAAGACAAAAAGGGCTATGATACGGGCCTGCGTGCCGTTCATCCCTTGGGCGGGGAGACTGTTCCCCTTTATGTGGCGAATTTTGTGTTGATGGATTATGGGACGGGGGCTGTGTTTGGATGTCCCGCCCACGATGCGCGGGATTATGCCTTTGCGGAAAAGTATGGCTTGCCCATCCGGCGGGTTGTGGCGGGGGATGCCCCCTTGCCAGATACAGAATCCCAAGGCCCTATGATCCATTCCCATGCCCTCACGGGTTTGTCTGTGCCTGTGGCCAAAGAGGCTGCCATAGAACATTTAGAATCTTTGGGTAAGGGATCCCGAAAAATCACATACCGCCTGCGCGATTGGGGCGTTTCCCGTCAGCGGTATTGGGGATGCCCCATTCCCATCATTTATTGTGGGGATTGTGGCATTGTGCCCGTGCCCAAGGATCAGCTGCCCGTGACCTTGCCCAGTGATGTGGTGTTTTCGGGCGGCGGGAATCCTTTGGCGTCCCATCCCACGTGGAAACATGTTGCCTGTCCCCAGTGCGGCGGGAAAGCGGAGCGAGAAACCGATACCTTTGATACTTTTTTTGAATCGTCATGGTATTTTTTCCGCTATATCACCCCCCACGGGGATCCCTTTGCCCAGCCAGAGGTTTTGAAACGCTGGCTGCCCGTGAATCATTACATTGGCGGGATTGAACATGCCGTGATGCATTTGCTGTATGCGCGGTTTTTTACGTTGGCCTTGAACACCGTGGGCCTGAGCCCCGTGACGGTGCCCTTTCAAAAACTCTTAACACAGGGGATGGTGTGCCACGCATCCTATAAACGGGCGGATGGGGTATGGTTGTATCCTGAAGATGTGAGCGTTCACAATGCAGCGGCCCAATGCCGCACCACGGGCCAAGCGGTTACCATCGGCCGCGCCGAAAAAATGAGCAAATCCAAAAAAAATCTGGTGGACCCCGAGGCCATCATCGAAGCCTACGGCGCCGACACCGCCCGTTTGTTTGTTCTCTCCGATACCCCGCCCGAGCGGGATATGGAATGGTCAGAGGAAGGCTTAGAGGGCGCATGGCGTTACGGCCAGCGCGTGTATCGTCTGGCGCGTAAGGCCATAGAGGCGGGACGGGGTGCGGGGGTGCCTGATCGTCCCCTTTTGGTTCT
>CANGYP010000096.1 GCA_947458235.1 Alphaproteobacteria bacterium | reverse complement strand
GCGCCATGGAATCGGGGGCTTTTTTGATGAAATCCTGCAGGACGTTGTCCAAAAACCGCATAACATCCTCTAAAATCATGGGATGATCTTCCCATTCTTTATAGGTTTCTAGATTCAGCGAGGATAAACAACACACCGCCGTGCGCTGTTTGCCGTACAAATCCTCCCCCGTGGGCAGGGTGATTTCACTGCATAAATTGGACGTTTTCACCCGCAGGCCCGCCAGTTTCTGGTGTTCGGGCAGGGCGCGGTTGACGTGATCGATGAAGACAATATAGGGCTCCCCCGTTTCAATACGGGCCGTTAAAATACGAATCCACAGGGCGCGGGCCGAAACGGTACGGATAATGGCCCCATCTTTGGGGCTGGTGAGCGCCCATTCATCATCCTGATCCACCGCCCGCATAAAGGCATCGGGAATCAAAATCCCATGGTGCAGATTCAGGGCCTTGCGGTTGGGGTCCCCGCCGGTGGGGCGACGAAGTTCAATAAACTCCTCAATTTCCGGATGGTTGACGGGCAGATACACTGCGGCGCTGCCCCGACGCAAACTGCCCTGGGAAATGGCCAAGGTCAAGGAATCCTGAACCCGAATAAACGGCACCACGCCGGATGTTTTGCCGTTGCCATGGACACTTTCCCCAATGGATCGCAAATTGCCCCAATAACTGCCGATCCCGCCGCCGCGGGCCGCCAGCCAGACGTTTTCATTCCACAGGTCCACGATGCCCTCCAGACTGTCGTTGGCCTCGTTTAAAAAACAGGAAATGGGCAGGCCGCGGGACGTTCCCCCGTTGCTGAGTACGGGCGTTGCCGGCATAAACCACAAACGGCTGATGTAATCATACAAACGCTGGGCATGATCCCCATCATCCGCATAATAACACGCCACACGGGCAAACAAATCCTGATAACTCTCCCCAGGCAGCAGGTAACGATCCTGCAAAACAGCCTTTCCGAAGTCCGTCAACAGCGCATCCCGCGTCGCATCAATGCGAACATGAACCTTTTCTTTGATTGCCACCATGGTGCCCATAACCGTGTTTGTCCCTTTTTGCTTTTGCGTAGACTTCTTTTCCTTGAGAAAACAGTGAGAAATACCATATATGGTGCCCTCTTGGGGATTATAATACTACATCTGGTGTTTTTGCCAACTGTTTTGTGGGGGGCATGGGGTAAAAAATAAGGGGGCTTAAGCTATCGTTCCCATTGAGTCATAATTTTGGAAGCGGCGATCAGTTCTTCAGATTTTTTATGTTTACCCCATCCCTCCGCTCCCTCTGCTCCCTCCGCTTTCCAGTGATTTTGAAGGGTTTCCAGTGATTCTTTTTGAAACTTACGTTCTGTTGCTGGTATGTCTTGGGAATAAACATAGTGGATAATGGTTTCTATCACGCTGTTTCGTTCTATGGGACACGAGGGTCTGCTAAGCACTTCCTTTTTTGTCAAGGGCCTTCCAGCATAACGGGGGTTCATAACGGCTGTTTTTAACGCCTGCAACTTTTCGTCGCCCAAACGGTTTAAGCACTGTTTTAGGGTTTGCTTTGTTTGCAATTCTGTGGGCGGCGTGTTGTCATCAACCATATTTTTGATGGCCCCACCGACCAAAGCCATACCTATCAGGGCCATCACAAGTTTCAGGGTGTCTTCGTTTGATTTGTCCCTTTGTTGTTGATCCCGAACAGGATTTCTTGAGGGGGTTGGGTCAATGTTAACAACGACGGTCTTCTTTGTTTGTGGATCTATAAAGCCAAATTGTACGATGGCATGTCCTTCATTTTGATTTAAAAAACCGTCTGGTGACCAGTATCCCAACCGTACAACGCTACGGACGCCCACACTTTCTAGCAGCAGATGAAGCTGAAACGCCGCTGTTTCACAGGAAATTGTTTCTTTCTTCGGATCTGTTTTGTCAAGAAGGGTATTGTTCAAAAGAAGGTGGCCAATCGCTTTATAATCTGGTACGCCATCTGAATCTGACATGGCCTGCATCTGCCGATTCAGCGTGTTGCTTTTTCCGTAATCATTCCTGTCTTTGATAAAAGCACTCATTTCTGTCACAATAGACTGAAACGCTTGGGATGTTTCAGCCTTACGGAGGCGTTCTCTCCAGTCTTCTAACTGAGGTTGCAAGGCCTTTGGCAACTCATCAAAATAGATCATGGACCATTCTAGGGTAGAAGGACGGTCTGTATGGCGAGTAGACCAAGTCCCATACGTGTTCAGGGCGCTGACGGGCAGCGACCAAGACACCGTAACGGGTTGCTCGGTCCGATTGCTAAAGTAGGGATCCTGGGGCTCTATCAGAACATGGTCATTTTGTGACCCAGTTACGCCAATGGCCATCGTTACGCCAATGGTCATCGGTGAACTGTCATCATAGGGTGGCTGTATACCCCCCCGTCCTCGAAGAGGTTCTATATGCAATTCTTGCCCAAACGTGCCAAGCTTTGCCTTACCAGAAGTCTCTTGTGATGCTTGGGTTCTTGTGACCTCCGGAGGGGGAACGTTGTTGTCAAAGTCTGTCGTCTCCTTTGAGTTTGACTCCCAAAGAATCCAATATCCTTCATCTGTCCCATAAAATCGGTGCTGACCCTTGGGGATGCCCTCTATGATTTCAACGACCGCATTAGAACTCTCGTTGGGATCGCCCGTAAGGGGAAAATCTCTTAAAAGAGAAGACCCAGACCCAGTGGTCCATGGCAACGCTACGGGGCGATATGGGAGAGAATTTTCTACAAAATCTGCCACTTGTGGAACAGGGGGTAAGGCGTTATCTCGAATCCTAGGCACCTGAATGATGGATAACGTTGATACCGCGACCATCAATGCGGGAAGATAGCGCTTCAATTCCCAAGCTCCCCGAACGACGGCATACCAAGGAAGATCGGCGAGTCGCTCTGGTGATGAAGGGGGCGGGGGCTGCTCAAGCCGCCGTTTTTCATAGGGCTTGTTCTGCTCTTCAAACGTATTTAACGCGCTTACTAGGCGGTGTCTAACTTGAAGTGCAACACCCTTTGAGAGCGGCGGAAAAGGCCTCGTTTGGGGTTTTGTAGTCGAGGCATTTTCGTGGGGTATTGTTCATTTGTTCAGCGATTTGGTCAAGTTCTTCTTGCGTAAGGTCAGAAATATCTG
>CANGYP010000095.1 GCA_947458235.1 Alphaproteobacteria bacterium | reverse complement strand
TTCGCAATCCTGCGCCATATGGCACTGAATCTTATCAGAAAAAACAAAAACCCCAAAAAATCTATCAAGGTTACCCGAAAATCCATCGGCTGGAACGAAACCCAATTCTTCAAATTTTTATCTTAATTTTTATTCGTGATTTTGCCCTGACATCCTCCGTCTGTGCGCTTGTGTTTTGATTCCTTTTGTGCCATACCCTGCCTGATTTTCAGGAAAAAAAGGATGCCACAGGTTATGACACACCCTCTTTTGCCGCCCGATTATATCCCCTCAGATCAAGAACCTTATATGAACACGCTGATGTTGGCGTATTTTCGGGAAAAACTACTGCTTTGGAAAAAAGAGATTCTGCGCGAAGCCAATGAAACCTTGGATCACCTGCGTCAGGAAGAGCTGCGCCAGCCCGATGATGCGGACCGTGCGACGCTGGAAACCGAGCAGGAAATCGAACTGCGAACACGGGATCGGCAACGAAAGTTGCTGGGGAAAATTGACTTAGCCATTGCCCGCGTTGATAGTGGTGATTATGGATACTGCGAAGAAACAGGCGAGCCCATAGGGGTGCGCCGTTTATTGGCCCGCCCCATTGCCACCTTGTGCATCGAAGCCCAGGAACGCCATGAACGCCACGAAAAAACCCACCGTGAAGAGGATATTGTGTGACCACCATCCCCCTTCAGATTTTGGATCATGCGCGGGATTTGCCCCTGCCATCCTATGCCACTATGCACAGTGCTGGTGTGGATTTACTGGCGGCGGTGGGACAGGGGGAAGAGATTCTGCTGCGCCCCATGGCGCGGGCCCTGATCCCCACGGGTCTAGCCATGGCCCTGCCAGAGGGGTTCGAGGCCCAGATTCGCCCGCGTTCTGGACTCGCCCTAAACCATGGCATTACATGCGTGAACAGCCCCGGCACCATTGATGCCGATTATCGCGGGGAAATTAAAATCATGCTGATCAATTTGGGCACCGAGTCCTTTGTTGTCACCCGTGGTATGCGTATTGCCCAGATGGTTGTGGCCCCCTATGTTCAGGTGGTTTTTTTGCCCACCACTGCTCTGCCCACAACAGAACGGGGCGCGGGTGGCTTTGGATCCACAGGGTTGCATTAGGGGCATGGCATGAGGAGTATGGCATGAAGAGTATGGTTAGAGCGTGTCATCGTTGTTTTCTCAAAAGCCTCTTTTCGCATATGCGGTTCTGCGCATCCCAAAAAACAGGCCATAGACGTCCAATCTATCGACCTTTTGTTGCCCGTGTCTCGCATCAGCATCCAAAAACATCCCTCTTTCTCACGTAAATGATGAAACGCCCTCGTCTTTTTTCCGTACGGCGGATTTTTCAGGCTGCCCTCGGGGGTGTTTGTGCCGCTTTGCTTGGGGGATTGCAGGCCCTCCCCCCCCAGAAAGCCGCCCAGATGACGGGATGGATCGCCAAAACCTTGGGCCCCTATACAGCCAAGCAGGATGTGTTGCTGCGCAATTTGGCTTTTGGTTTGCCAGCATGCGAACAGCCAGAGGATATCGCCCGCCGTGTCTGGGAAAATTTAGGGATGGTTGTGGGGGAATTTCCCCATGGCAAAGCGTTTTATGATGCAAAAACGGCGGATACCCATTTGGATATTGTGGGGGAAGAGTATTTTCGCTATGCCGCGCAACATGGTCCCGTTGTGTTTATCAGTGGACATTTTGGCAACTGGGAAGTGTTTGCGGCGGTGGCGGCGCGTTATGGGGCCCCGTTTCGTCGGTTTTATCGCCCCTCTAATAATCCTTTTTTGGAAATTTTGATCCAGCGCATTCGCAACCAAATCCCTGGGGGCTTTGTGGCCAAGAGCACCGCGCGCGAAGTGATTGCCTGTATCAAAGCGGGTGAAAACGTGGGGTTTTTGATCGATCAAAAAACACGCCACGGGGAGGATGTGATGTTTTTGGGGCATCCGACCAAGTTCCCCGCAACCCCGTTCGAGCTATCCCTGCGCTATAACCTGCCCCTGATACCAGCGCGGTGCGAACGTTTGGGGCCCGCCCATCATCGCATTACATTGTATCCCCCTATGCTGGGCAACCCAGAATTGAAGGGGCGCGATTGTCGGGTGGATTTGATTCAGCGGGCGGCCACCTTAATGGAAGGCTGGATTCGGGAAAGCCCGCAGGATTGGCTATGGCTTCATGATCGTTGGTTGCTGGGCAAGCACAAACGACCCCCAGCGGTGATTATGATGGGGGATGGGAACCCATCCTCTGACGGCGTTTGACTTTCAACACCCAAAGGCCCCACACCACCATAATCCCAGAAACGATGAGATTCATATCCGCCATGCTCAGGCCCATCCACACAAAAGCAGGCCGATCACAGGGGATGACCTTGGCGTGATGAATCATGGCCTCTAATGCGGCAAGATTCTCAGCACCTAAAGAGGGGCTGGTACAGGCCCCAAAGCTCCAGAATCCTGCTTCAACACCCCCGTGATACCCTGCCAAACCTATGCTGATGATCCAGCAGGCGATCAATAGCCGTAGCATGAGGATGCTGCGGCCTTTGAAGATAGACCATGCGACCCATCCCAGCCCCAAAAGGGCAAAATAAGGCACGCGTTGGTAAAGACACAGTTGGCAAGGCCACAGGTCAAACCCATATTGGGCCAGAAATACCAAGCCCAAAGCCATGGCCGCCACAACGGTGCTGCAAGCAACATAAAGCATGCTGCAAGCCATATAAGAAGGAATCTTAGAAAAAACGCGCATAGCCAAAGATTATGACACAACCCATGGGACATGCTATAGAAAAATTTGAGAGAAAAATTTGAGATTGACGCTCCCAGCAAAACTCGCTAGTGCTTATCTGTGTTCCTCGGTAGCTCAGCGGTAGAGCAATCGGCTGTTAACCGATTGGTCGGGGGTTCGAATCCCTCCCGAGGAGCCATTTCATTTTTTTGAACGTAGTCTCCACATTTCCCCCACCCACAAAATCCCCAGTTTCTGCCAGCCTTTGATAGGTTAGCCCTTGACCTTGCCCTTTGGCACGGTTTGCGGGGAAGCCCTTTCTTTTTCTCCGTTCGCGGTTTTGTCTCCGAAAGCACTTGACCTCGCGGCTTGAAGTGCAGGTCAGCAAATCTGGGGGTTTCGGGGGTTTTGGGCACTTGA
>CANGYP010000094.1 GCA_947458235.1 Alphaproteobacteria bacterium | reverse complement strand
TGGATCATTGTTAAACTTACCGAAACGTTGGCCACCGTGCAAACCGCGCTGGAAACCTATGCCTTTGATGATGCCGCGCAGGCCCTGTATGCCTTTGTTTGGCATGAATTTTGTGATTGGTACGTTGAGCTGGCCAAAACAATTTTTCTGAAAAAGAAAAATCATTATCCCTTTGACCCTGACGAAACCCGCAAAACCTTTGCATGGTGTTTAAAGCATATCCTGCAAATGCTGCATCCGTTGATGCCATTTATCACGGATGAAATGGCGGAAGCTTTGGGCCATACGGATCGTCCTTTGACGGTGGAGGCTTGGCCAAAAACCATGGATCTTTCTGAAGATTTTATTGGTGCGGCTTTCCTAGTAGAAAAATCCTTGAAGCCAAGAATAGAAAGTCTGCGTTCGTTTCGTGGATTATTGGGCTTTGCGCCGCACGAAAAATTGGTTGTTTATGCACGTGCTGAAGATGCCATGCGTTATGTCAAAGACCATCTGTTGGCCATGGCAAACTGTGACATTACGTCAGAGGCTTTCCCCCAAAACGGATACAAAGTGCCCTACTCTTGGTTGCCAGAGGCGTTTCTTTACCTACCCCCCACCACGGATATCGGGCCTTTGAAAGAACGCTGGCACAAAAAAATCGATGAAACTCAAAAAGAACGCGCCGCCGTCCTAGGCCGCCTGAATAACCCTGGTTTTGTGGCCAAGGCAGGGGACGAGGTTGTGGCGGAACACAAAGCACGCGTTGAGATGCTAGGGGGGAAAGAAAACGCCCTAAAATCCGCCATTGAGGCCGTGACGGGGACATGATCTCCCAGAAAGGCCGTGGCCCCATCATCATGACCGTAGATTTTATTCTACGATCTTTTTAAAATCTTGGATGTCATTGAAATTTTGATAGACAGAGGCAAACCGAACATAGCCAATGGGATCACGTTGTTTGAGTTCTTTTAAAATCACATCCCCGATGTGCCGTGATGTGACCTCCACATTGCCTTCTTGTTCTAGGGTGCTGCGAATTTTCAGGCTAATCTGATCCAGATCATCCAGCGTAAAGGGGCGCTTCACCAAAGCCACCATCAGGGCCTTTTTGATTTTTTCAAGGGCAAAGGGTTCTTTGCGTCCATCGGCCTTCATCACGATTAAATCATGCATTTCAGCCCTTTCAAAAGTCGTAAAGCGTCCGTCGCAGCGGGGGCAGTACCGACGGCGGCGAATGGACATGTGATCATCCACGGGACGGGAATCCCTGACCTGTGTTTCCAAATATCCACAATAGGGGCATTTCATAAACTGACCTAAATTGACTTCCGTCCTATGTATTGCCGCTTTGGTAGTTTATCCCATGTCATGAGTTGTCTTGTTTCAAAGGGAGCAATACAAAATATCATATTGCCAAGGTTGTTTTAAGAATTTTCTTATACAGTAAGAGAAAGTCGGCGTGCAAGTTCTGGATTTTTTTATGAACAATGATCAAAAAGCCAAATTTGTGGCCTTTGCCTTCACAGGCGCAGATTTATTACTAGAGGTTATGCCCGATGATGGATTGATAGGGTTTCATGCGGGTTTATCTAAAAAAATCACGGGTCTGCCTTTGGAGTTTTTAAAAAACAAATCGCTGTATGATTTTTTGATAGAATCAGAGCGGGCCCTTTTAAAGCGCCAGATTCAAAAATTGGGCCCTTCAGGACGTGTGGCCCCATCCCTGTATCACATACATGAGAAGAGCGCCATAAAACCTGTTCTAATCGGGATTTGTCGTTTACCAGACTATGCCCATGCCTTCATCACCCTAACAGGTGTGGAAGGGTTTTTGGGTGCCAATGAAGAGGTGCGTCGCCACGATTTAGAAACAGGTCTTTTGGGCCCCAAAGCGTTTCAAGAAAAAATCAAAACATATATTGAAAATAATCGTGATGTTTTTGATAAAAGCACCGTGACACTTATCGAGGTTGGATCTTCTCTAACACACCTGCCTGATGATCAAGCACAGTTTGTTATGGCGCAAATTGGATCCTATATGCGCTCTAACGCCTTAGATGGCGATATGGCAGCACGATTAGACGAAAGTCGATTTGGTTTACTTCATGATGACCGTGTCAATCAAAAAGATGTTGTAGAATACATGGAGGATTTGATCCGCCTCGTGGATCCGCACACCAAAGCCATTGCTATTCAGTCCAAAAGCATCTCTTGTGACAATCATGAGGCTACTGCGGAAGAAATATCCCAAGCCTTTTTGTATTGTTTAAATAAATTCGCTGAAAAAGGCATTGCGTCCATTTCTATGACCAGCCTAGGGGACTCTTTGAATGACATGATGATGGAGACCCTTAAGAAAGTCTCAGATTTGCATGCATCGATAGCCAATCATACCTATAAAATTGTGTTTCAACCCATCGTAGATATGCGCAGCGGGACCACACACCACTATGAAGCCCTTAGTCGTTTTGAAAATCACGACTCCCCCTATGAAATGATCGCCTTTGCGGAAGAAATTGGAAAAATTCAAGAGCTGGACTTATTCGTCTGTCGCCAAGTGGCTGAGCAACTCAAGGCCATGGCCCGCAGCAACAAACGGCCCTTGATCGCTATTAATCTCTCTGCAAAATCTTTGGGCAGCACCCTTTTTGTTCGCGCGCTTCATCAACTTTTAGAGCCCTATCAAGCCCTTCATAAACAAATCATGTTCGAGCTCACCGAATCCGCAACCGTCTCTGATTACAGCCAAATCAATGACGCCATTCAGGGATTGCGGCAAAAAGGACACGCCTTCTGCTTGGATGATATCGGGGCAGGGGCCAGTTCTTTGCTATACATCCGCAATTTTGAGGTTGATTACGCCAAAATCGACGGATCCTACATTCGCAATATCCAAAATAATCCTAAAAATCTGGCTTTTGTCAAAACCATCGTCAACCTATGTTATGATATTGGTATGGATGTGATCGCCGAAATGGTTGAAACGCCAGAGGAAAAAGAAGTCTTAATGGGATTGGGCATAGGCTTGGGTCAAGGATACCTGTTTGGTCGCCCATCCAGCGTTATGAATGATCTCACCGCCACTGTCCCTGCAAAAACACGAAAAATACCATCGAATTTTTGAGGCGGTTTGCACGTGTTTTGATCCGTGCCTAGTTGTATACGCTTCAGGGTCATTCAACAAAAATCCATTAATGATTTGTGTTTTTGGAAAAAGGTAGGTTAGAATTGGTGCAAAAAAAAGGGGGTGCACCATGGGGTCAAGGGTGAAAAAAAGTTTAGCAGAATCGTTGTTATCCTTGCCGGATCCGCGGGG
>CANGYP010000093.1 GCA_947458235.1 Alphaproteobacteria bacterium | reverse complement strand
GGGACATCAAGGGGTACGCTTCGCCTCGCACAAAAAAAGCCGCCCCTGCGGGGCTTGACCTACGGTCACTTTTTTTGCGTCTCGCCCCTTGACATCCCCCAGAAACCTGCTGCCCCGCCCCGCCTTTTCCTTCCTTTATGCTCAGAAATGAATAGCCCTGTTTGTGTGTGGGAGATTCCCTTTTGTCTGGATCCTGTTGTCACGCATGTTGCCTGTGTTGACAAAAGCAGGGTTTACCCTGCGGCTGTTTTGGTGTATGAACAGAGTTCATGAACGGTGCCGATGTAGCTCAGTCGGTAGAGCAACGCATTCGTAATGCGTAGGTCGGGGGTTCGAGTCCCTTCATCGGCACCATGGTTTCAGGGATCTTTTGTTCGGCTCCGTAGCTCAGCTGGATAGAGCAACTGCCTTCTAAGCAGTGGGTCGGGGGTTCGAGTCCTCCCGGAGTCGCCATATACCGTATGTTGAGGGACAGGGGGCGGAGGACGGAAAACCTATTCTACCCCCCTCGCGCGGATGAGCCCCCCCCTAAACCATCCCCCGCCACCCACTGATCAACCCCAACGCCTGCAGCGGCGTCAGGGTATCGGGGTCTATCGCGGACAGGGCCGCAAGGACGGGATGCAAAGAGGCGGGTGTCAATTCTGGGGCTGGGGGTTCTGGGGGCAAAAAGGTGGGCTGGCTTTGGGCCTGTTCCCGCAGGCGTTCCAAAGTGTTCAGGATCACACGGGCGCGGGCAATGACGGCCTTTGGCACCCCCGCCAGCTGGGCCACATGCAGGCCGTAAGAATGGGCCGCCGCCCCAGGGGACAGACTGTGCAGAAATTGGATCTCTTCCCCCATTGTCGCCACATCCATTTGCATACAGCGCAGGCCCCGGTGGGTTTGGGGCAAATCGCTGAGTTCATGATAATGGGTGGCAAACAATGTGCGGGGCCGCCGCCCATCGTGCAGATATTCCAAGGTTGACCATGCCAGCGATAACCCATCAAAGGTCGCTGTGCCCCGCCCCATTTCATCCATAATCACCAAAGATGACGGGGTGGCCTGATGCAAAATGGTGGCCGTTTCCGTCATTTCCACCATAAAGGTGGACTTGCCGCTGGCAAGATCATCCGCCGCCCCCACGCGGCAAAACACCCGATCACACAGCCCAAACGTCATGGCCTGCGCGGGCACAAAGGATCCCATTTGCGCCATAATCACCATCAGGGCATTCTGCCGGAGATAGGTGCTTTTCCCCGCCATATTGGGACCGGTTAAAATCACCATGCCACTGCTGGGCCGCAAGTGGGTATCGTTGGGCACAAACCGCTGGTGACGCTGGCGTGCCTCGATTACAGGGTGACGGCCCGCAGTGATCAGCAAAGAGGGTTCTGGCACCACCACAGGGCGGCACCATTGATGCGTTATGGCATTGCGGGCATGAGTCAACAGCACATCCAGCAACGCCACCCCATCGGCCATGGCCATCAGGGCGGGGGCCTCGTCCAGAACCTGCGCCGTCAGGGTAGAAAACAGGTCTTTCTCTAGGGCCAAAGCCTCTGCCGTGCTGCGAGAGAGGCGGGATTCGATCTCTTGCATTTCCACCGTGGTATATCGCACGGCATTGGCCAGCGATTGTCGGTGGATAAACAGGTCTTTGGGCAAGCCCTCGGCATGCTTTGGGGCGCACTCCAAAAAGGCCCCCAAAAGATTGTTGGTTTTGTAACGCAGACCCACTTTAGGATACAGGGTTTGATAGCGGGCTTCGATGTCCCGCAGGTGCCCCTCTCCCTGCGCAGCAAAGGCCCGCAGGGCGTCCAGTTGACCATGGTATCCCGTGCGGATCACGCCCCCATCCCGCAGGGTTTTTGTGGGGTCGGGATTCAGAGCCTCTTCCAATGTTTGTCCCAAAGCACTGTAACTGGGCAGGGGGGCCAAGGCCTCGGCCAGCAAAGGCGGCGGGGCGGGGTAATGGGCGGCAAAAGCTTTGATATGGGCGCATCCCGCCAAGGTTTGCATCAGGGCAATCAAATCCCGTGGCTGACCCGCCCCCGCCGTTAGGCGCGTCAACAGGCGGCGCACATCTGCCAGTCCCGCCATTTTTTCCACAACCTGATGGGTAAAATCGGGATGATGCCTGCCATAATCCACAGCATCCCAGCGGGCCAGAATCTCTGGAGTCTTCAAAGAGGGACGCATCAGATGCTCCCGCAGCAACCGGTGCCCACCTGCCGTTTGGCAATGATCCAAAACCGACAGCAAGCTGCCAACCTTGCCCCCATGTTGGGCATGGAAGAGCTCCAGATTTCTGGCGGTGGCCATGTCATAACGCAGGGTGTCTTCCAGCCGAATTTGCTGGGGGGGATTCAAGGCCACCCCACACCCCGTGGTGCCAAGATATTGAAGCATCACCCCAAAGGCGATGATTTCCGTATCCTGAAACGGCGCAAACACAGACAGATCTTGGGTTTTGTATAGGGCCTGCCATGCCCGCTGGGCACGGGGTAGAAAAAATAAACTGGCGGGCTGGGGGCTCAGACTGGTTTTGCGGACTGTTTTGAACAATGGGTCCAAACGATCCCGCATATCCTGTTCATGAATTAAAATCTCTTTGGGATCCAGAAAATACAGCAGATTGCTTAATTGACCCGCAGGCACCGTCTGCACAAAGGCATCCCGTGTGGACACATCGCACCACGCCACCGACACGTAATCCTGATGAAAGGCCAAAGCACATAAAAAATGGGGGGCGATGGGCGACAGCAGGGTTTCCTCAATGACCGTGCCGGGGGTAAGGACACGGATGACCTCCCGCCGCAGCAGGATTTTGTCTTTGCCGCCACTGCGCAGGGCGGCCTCTTCGGGGGTTTCCATTTGTTCGGCAATGGCCACTTTGTGGCCAGCCTCCAGCAGCAGGGGCACATAGGCATACAGCTGATGCCAAGGAATCCCGCACATGGCCGCCGCGTTGTCGCGGTTTTTGTTGCGTTCCGTCAATTGGATTTTCAGGCAGTCCGCCACCACTTTGGCGTTTTCAAAAAAAACCTCATAAAAATCCCCCATCCGAAACAACACGATACAATCGGGGTGTTGATCCTGAAAGGCCTGATACTGGGCCATCATGGGGGTTAGGGGTGGTGTGGTTTCGCGCATGTCCCGATTATGGGGGGCTGGGCGGGCTTGTCAAGATGGGGTGAAGGTCTTTCAGGGTCATTCAATAAACTTTCGTTAAGGTTTGGATGGCTTTGTGGGTTTTTCGTTGGAAGAGTTGTATGCCTTCGGTGAATTTTCCGAAGGTTTTATTGAGGATATGAACGACCAAGCCATTGATGG
>CANGYP010000092.1 GCA_947458235.1 Alphaproteobacteria bacterium | reverse complement strand
TCGCAATCCTGCGCCATATGGCACTGAATCTTATCAGAAAAAACAAAAACCCCAAAAAATCTATCAAGGTTACCCGAAAATCCATCGGCTGGAACGAAACCCAATTCTTCAAATTTTTATCTTAATTTTTATTCGTGATTTTGCCCTGGGACCCGCCATGGAAAGGTGGCTTTTGTTGAGAGCGTGAGGAGGGTGTTTCACCGCAGGGGGGGGGGGGAGGCGTTGCCCACGGAAATGCTATGGTATCCTTCTTAGGGGCCAGCCATGATATCCTGCCAGAGCATAGCGGGCAAGGTTCCACCCGTGACGTTGTCCATGGGTGTTTGGTCATCATTCCCCATCCAGACCCCCGTCACCAAAGCATCCGTGTACCCCACAAACCACGCATCGCGGGCGTTTTGACTGGTGCCCGTTTTGCCAGCGGCTTTTTGGCTGGGCAACTGGGCGGCGCGGCCTGTACCTGCGGGGTCATTCACCGCCGCTTGCAACAGGCTGTCCATGGTGGCCACGGTGGCCTCATCCACCAAGCGTTTGGTTTTTTCACTGCCTTTGCGTTGGTACAGGACATTGCCGCTTTGATCCACAATGC
This sequence comes from Alphaproteobacteria bacterium, assembly GCA_947458235.1. Classification (GTDB taxonomy): domain Bacteria; phylum Pseudomonadota; class Alphaproteobacteria; order JAJTHO01; family CANGYM01; genus CANGYM01. The sequence goes on along the minus strand of CANGYP010000092.1, from coordinate 2,820 downwards.
GCGTGATGCCATAGGGCAGAACCAAATGCCCCTGATTGCGCAAAACGGCGTAGGCCGTGGTGAGTTCCAACAACGACACTTCACTGCTGCCCAAGGCCGTGCTGAGGTCCGCCCGCAGGGGTGAGCTGATCCCCATGGACCGCGCCCGCGCCAGAACGGGTTTCACCCCCACGGCCTGCATCAGGCGGATGTGGGGGATGTTATAGGATTTGATAAAGGCCTCCCGCAGGGTGACGGTGCCGTGAAATTGATTTTGAAAATTCTGGGGTTTCCATGTTTTGATGATTAGTGGCGTGTCCTCTAGGGGGCTGGTGGGGGTGAAGCCATGGGTCAGGGCCTCTAGCACCACAAAGGTTTTAAAGGCGGATCCCGGTTGTCGTTTGGCCTGTGTGACGTGATTGAATTGGGAAAAGTCATAGGCAATCCCCCCCACCATGGACACAACAGCCCCGCTGGGGCGCAGGGTCACAGCACCCACTTGGGATACATTATGATCCAAGGCATAGCGATTCATGATGCTTTCTGCCGCCAGATCGGCACGATTCTGGGCATTCAATTCCAGCGTGGTATCCACCCGCAGCCATGTATGCTCTTTGGGGTTGACGTAATAAGGCAGCTGTTCCATGATCCAATCGGTGAAAAAACGCACGTTGGGTCCAGCCAGAGGGCGGCGTATGGCCATGCGGGCCTGTTTGGCTTGGTTGGCCTGATGCCGTGTGATAAAGCCAGCCTCTAGCATTTCCTGTAGCACCACATTGCGCCGCTCGATGGCCTTTTCGGGACTGCGCAGGGGGTTTAAGTCCGAGGGGGCCTTGACGAGTCCCACAATCAGCGCGGCCTCTGGCAGGGTCAAGTCCCGCGCCGATTTTCCAAAAAACCGACTGGATGCCGCATCCACACCATAAGCCCCCCCGCCGAAATACACGCGGTTTAGGTACAGGGTTAAAATTTCCTCTTTGGACAGCTTGCGTTCGATCCAAAAAGCCAAAATGGCCTCGCGCAGTTTTCGGTCTATGGACCGCTCGTTGGTCAGATACAGGTTTTTCACCAGCTGCTGGGTCAGGGTGCTGCCGCCTTGGACCACGCGGCCCTGATAAAGATTCACCATCATGGCCCGCATCAGGGCCCAGAGATCCAGCCCCCCGTGATGAAAGAAATCCCGATCCTCCACCGCCAGCAGGGCATGAACCAAGGGGATGGGGAAATCGGCGTAGGTTAGAGGCTCCCGTATCAAAGGTCCATAGGTGGTCAACAACTGCCCCCGCGCCGAGAGAATCTCCACCGACGGAGCCCGCCTGTCTGGCTGTGTCAGGGTGGCCACATCGGGCACATTGTATCCGTAAATCCCCAGAATCATCACAAAGGCAATCACCCCCCACACCGCAAAGGTGGCCAGCCATTTTAGGCCCCATAACAGGCCGGGATGTTGGCCCCGTTTGGGGTGGGTTTTTTTCCGCTTCCCCCCAGCCGTACGTTTTCCAAGGGGTTGTTTTCCAGCGTTTTGTTTTTGTTTTGTCTTGGTGGCCATGATCCCCAGACTACGGTACACCCCCCCATCAGGCAACAGGTTTTTTTGGGGGGGTTAGGGTCTGAGCAGGTGTTCCTGCTGTTCTAGCCGAAGAAACCTATATGTTTCCAATTTATTTTCGTACTAAGCCGAGAACAACCCTAGCGGAGCGATGCCTAGTCAATCTAGGTGAGCAACGCTAGGCGCCGTTCGCAGGCCAGTGCGGGAATAAAGTGGAAATACTATAGGGCACATCTAAAAACCTCAGTTTTTCGTCATTGCGAGGAGCAACGCGACGAAGCAATCTAGGGTTTCCTCGCGCTGAAGCCTTTCTGGATTGCTTCGCTACGCTCGCAATGACGGTTAATAGAGGTGCCCTATAACCAAACGGCACGGTTATTAGAGGTGCCCTAGACTAAAATAAATCCATCACTTAACGCTGCGGTTTTATCAAATGTCAGCAAACGATTATAACCATAGTGTCTAGCAACAGCTTGAATGAGATAATCAGAAAAATCTGCAATTCCTGAATGATAGGCTTGCAAAGCCACAACGCAACGCTGTAAATGTTCTATCTCAAACGCTGGAACAGATAAAATATTACCAAACAAAGGGAGCAATTCTTCTTTTGAAAGTCGATACGATGTTTTTAAAACCCAAAACGTTTCACACAAAACAATACACGAAATAAACGCTCTATTTGATTCTGATAGGGAATCCAAGATCTCTGTGGCCTTAGGGGATTGGATAGGATCGTCTTGCGCCAAATAACGAACCAAAACATTGGTATCCAGAGCAATCACGAATCCGCCCCTGCATGAGCCGCGATCGCCGCCTCCATATCAGCCAAGGATACTGGGGATCCATCGTACTTAACGCAACCCTTCAAAGCTTTAATGTCCAAGGAACGAGGTATGGGTAACGGGGTTAAAACATACCGACCGTCACCTATATCCTCAAACGTTACGGCATCACCAGCCTTTAACGATAAAACCCGCATAAGGCTAGGTGGCAAAACCAAATGACCATCCGCATTGATAATCGTTTGCATACACAACACTCGGGCACGAATTTTAACATAACATTACCAAAATATGGGGGATATGTCAAATGGGGGATTAGGGTCTGAGCAGGTGTTCCTGCTGTTCCCTCAAAAAACCCAGAATCATTTTTTCAACAGCGTCGGGAGGCAGGCCATCGAGCAAGGCGATTTGCGCCTCTGTTAATGCCACATCCAGAGGGATCCTGTCATCGGAATCGGGATCCTCTGAATGCGGGGGGGGGGGGGGGGGGGGGGGGGGGCAAGTGTTGGC
>CANGYP010000091.1 GCA_947458235.1 Alphaproteobacteria bacterium | reverse complement strand
ACTTTCCCAATATAATCAGCATTATAATCGATGGCAGCCGATGATCTCGACCCTGAAATCCCCGCGGATCAGGCAAGGCTCACAACGATTCTGCTAAACTTTTTTTCACCCTTGACCCCATGGTGCACCCCCTTTTTTTTGCACCAATTCTAACCTACCTTTTTCCAAAAACACAAATCATTAATGGATTTTTGTTGAATGACCCTGCAAGATGCATAATGTTCTTGCATCCCAAAAAAGAATTTGCTAAGGACTATTTTTATATGGGGGTGTAGCTCAGCTGGAAGAGCGCCTGCTTTGCACGCAGGAGGTCATCGGTTCAATCCCGTTCACCTCCACCATGGTTTAGAAATCCCCACGCCGCACCAGCTCCCCTATCACCTCGCAGGTCCAAGGGGCTAGAAGGACGCCGTTGCGATGGTGGCCCACAGCCATAATGATGTTGGGGACGATACTGGGGCGAATGACGGGGGTATCATTCAAGGTACGGGGGCGATAGCCCACAATGCTTTCCGTGACTTCGGCCTCTAAAATCGAGGGGACCACCAGACGGCCTTGCTTTAACAAATGGTACAGGGCCCCTGCGGTGATTCGGGTATCAAACCCTAGGGGCTCCACCGTGGCCCCGATATACAAGCGGTTATCGTGACGGGGAACCAGATAAACATCCTCCCCCCATACCACATGGGACAGACAGGGGGTAGACATTCTGACGTACAGTGCCTGCCCCTTGACAGGGTCCAGCGGCGGTAAATCGGGCACCAGAGGGGGATTTCCCGCCCAAGCCCCCTGCGCCAGAATCACGGCATCAAAGGATTGTTTCGCACCGTGGCTTTGGATCACCTCAACGCCGTGGGGGGTGGGGGAGAGCTGCACAATGGAGGCATGATAAACAACACGGGGGCCTAGAACCTGCGTTAGGGCCTGTAAAACGCGGCGGGGGTCCACATGATGATCGCTGGGACAAAACAGAGCCCCTAGGGTTTGCGGGGACAGCCAAGGTTCCAGCCTGCGGGCCTCTTCGGCCATTAACCACTGAGGATCCCATCCCAGACGGCGCAAGTACGCCTGATCATGGCGCAACCGCCCCAGACCGTTGGCATCCGTGGCCACCATCAGGGTGCCCCCCGCTTGGTAATCCAGAGACAGGCCGCTGTCGGCCTCTAAAGCATCCCGAAAGGATGGCCACAAACGTTGACTGTGGGCCAAGAGAGAGGCCAAATGTTCCTCCCCAGGTTCCTGTTCCAACTGCGCAGCCAGCATCCCCGCAGCGGCATATCCCGCCGAGCGGGTTATATCACGGGTTCCCTCGTAAGCCGTCACGTCCCACCCCAAACGCCCCAGCCACCACCCCACCGACAACCCGATCAATCCCCCCCCAACAATAGCCACAGTGCGGTTTTTTGGGGGGGACATAGAGATATCCTAGGGTGTCCGAGGGTTGTGTTGTCAAAATGGGAACATGAATGATTGCCCCGTCTGCATACAATACCCAGTGCGGGGCATGTTTAAAAGCCCTAACCCTACGTGCACCCCAAGGATCTCTGCATCACCAGCAATGACCCAAAGGTCGCCCCCTTCACGCCATATATATTTCAAGCATTTTATTGATTTATTTATGGGGCCAAATGAGGGGCGCTATACAAAGCAAAGGCGAGAACAAATGGGCCCAAGATAAATCCCAAGAGAACATCGATTAATCGCATCATCCCCGCGAAAGCCTCTGGTTTTTTTATGGATTCGCCCTTGAGGGGGAATGACACATGGGGGGGTAATCGATGTGCCCCCAAACAACACCAGTCTAGTCTATCGCGTGTCTATCGCGTGGTGTCATGGTCGCCCTCGCTTACCCCACCACGGACCGAACAGCGGCGATGATATCGGCAATTTGGGGCAGGGCCAGACGTTCCAGATTGGCGGCGTAGGGCAAGGGGACATCTTTCCCCGTCACCCGTACGACGGGGGCGTCTAGATCATCAAAGGCCAGTTCCATCATCTGCGCGGCCAGTTCAGACCCGATGCCAGCGTAGGGCCAGCCTTCCTCAACACTCACCAGACGGTTGGTTTTTTGCACAGAGGCCACCAGCGTTTGGATATCCAGCGGGCGCAAGGTCCGCAGATCAATCACCTCCGCATCGATCCCCTGCTGGGCCAGTTCTTCGGCTGCGGCTAAGGCATGTTTCAGCATCAGGGAAAAGGCCGTGATGGTCACATCTTTGCCCGAGCGCAAAACTTTGGCCTTCCCGATGGGCAAAACAAAATCCTCTGACACTGGCACATCAAAGGTCATGCCGTAGGTGATTTCGTTTTCCAGAAAAATCACAGGGTTGGGGTCCCGAATGGCGGCCTTTAATAAACCTTTGCAATCCGCCGCGCTGTAGGGGGCGATGACTTTCAGGCCCGGACAGTGGGCGTACCAACTGGCGTAACACTGGGAATGCTGGGCCCCTACGCGGGCTGCGGCCCCATTGGGGCCTCGAAACACAATGGGACACCCCATCTGTCCACCAGACATATACAGGGTTTTGGCTGCCGAATTGATGATTTGATCCATGGCCTGCATGGCAAAGTTAAAGGTCATGAACTCCACCACGGGGCGCAGTTTCATAAACGCTGCCCCCACGGCCAGACCAGCAAAGCCATGCTCGGTGATGGGCGTATCAATGACGCGGGACGGGCCAAAGGCATCCAGCAAACCTTGGGTGACTTTGTATGCCCCCTGATATTCCGCCACTTCTTCCCCCATAACAAAGACCGTGTCATCGCGGCGCATTTCCTCCATCATGGCATCGCGCAGGGCTTCGCGCACGGTCATTTGTTTTGTTTCGCCCCATGCGGGATCATCCCCCACAGAGTGTGAAGGGGCCGCCGCCACGGTGGGGGCTACACTCAAGGGGGCTGCATCCGCCGCCGTGGAAGAGTCGTTGGATGGGGTGGGGATGGCCGAGGCCTCTTCCCCTTCATCCACCAAAACCGCGATGGGGATATTCACGGCCACGCCTTCGCTGCCAGCGGGAATCAAGATTTTTCCCAAAATGCCTTCATCCACAGCCTCCACCTCCATGGTGGCTTTGTCCGTTTCAATTTCCGCCAGAATATCACCCGCGCGAACGGCATCCCCCTCTGTTTTCAGCCAGCGGGCCAAATTGCCCTCCGTCATGGTGGGGGAAAGGGCAGGCATCAAAATCAATGTAGGCATAACAACGCATCCCAAGGGCTGTTGAACAAAAACGGCTGTTTAAAAAAACCATGCTAAGCGTTCTATCACTCCCAGCAGGCAGGGGCAAGGGGGGTCTTCAGGGCGATTGCATTAGAAATTGCATAATTCTAGGAGGAATTGAGGTTTCAGGAGGGCTTTACGCATGGTTCTTTTGATGGACATGTTTTTTGGGCGTTTTTGGTGCAGGATATTCAGGGCCCATTT
>CANGYP010000090.1 GCA_947458235.1 Alphaproteobacteria bacterium | reverse complement strand
TTCGGCGCGGTCTTCGGTGCCCAGCGTCAGGTTGGCCAGATTTTCGCCCTTGGCCAAAATGGGCTTGGCTTTGCCCTCGTCCAAATCATTGGCCAGCATCTGGGCCGCGGTAATCACGGCGCTGACCATGTGGAACAGGTCTTTGTTATCAATGGATAAATCATCCTTTTCAGCCATTTCACTGGCAATCAATTTCAGGGTGTCCAAATCCGATGGGTTTTTGCCCACCAGATCATAATCCAGCTGCCCCTGTTCAATTTTATCGGTGCCGATGGTCAGGCGCACCCGTTTTTCTTTCAGCAGGTCATAAGCGCAGCGGGCGGCCAGCTCCATCAATTGCGACAAACGCATGGGGGACATGGCCTTGGCGGTTAAATCAATCAAATTGAGTCCATCCAAAACACGAACCAGTTGATCCACAGAAAGCAAATCCAAAGCATGGGCCGCCAAACGGGCCAAATCATGGGAAACAGCGTCGGACATAAAGCCTCACCTTAATAAAAATTTTACAAAAACGTACAGAAAAGTATCATAGTTTGATGCTTTTGTCCAGAAGTTTTACACAACCGTGTCAATGATCACCCCCCCCCAAGAAGATCGTGAAAGCTGATCCTGAAACCTTCCCCTCACCCCCAAAGCCTGTTATAAGGACAAAAACCCTATGATTGCTGAGTCCCGCTTATGACCGACACAACCCCCACCGTGCCCGCCCATCCCACTGTATCCATCGAACAGGAAATGCGTACATCCTATTTGGATTACGCCATGAGCGTGATTGTATCCCGCGCCCTGCCCGATGTGCGGGACGGCCTAAAGCCCGTGCATCGTCGCATCTTGTACGCCATGAAAGAGGGTGGATACACCGCCGATAAACCGTTTCGAAAATCCGCCCGTATCGTGGGGGATGTGATGGGTAAATATCACCCGCACGGGGATTCTGCCATTTACGATGCCATGGTGCGTATGGCCCAGCCGTTTTCTTTGCGCCTGATGCTGGTTGATGGTCAGGGAAACTACGGATCCATGGATGGGGACGCCCCCGCCGCCATGCGGTACACCGAGGCCCGCTTGGCCCGATCCGCCGAAGAAATGCTGCTGGATATCGACAAAGAAACCGTTGATTTTATTCCCAACTACGATGATTCCTTAACCGAGCCCGCCGTCTTGCCCGCCAGTTTTCCCAATCTGTTGGTGAATGGGGCAGGGGGGATTGCCGTGGGGATGGCCACCAACATCCCCCCCCATAATTTGGGGGAAGTGATTGACGCCGCCTGCGCCCTGATTGACGATCCCGATTTGGATACAGAGGCATTGCGTCAATACATTCTGGGCCCCGATTTCCCCACAGGGGGCATCATCGTGGGCCGTCGCGGGATCAAATCGGCCTTTGAAGAAGGCCGCGGGTCCATCATCATGCGGGGGAAAACCCATTTTGAACCCTACGGCAAAGACAAACAGCGCATCGTCATCACGGAAATCCCCTATCAGGTGAACAAGGCCAAATTGGTGGAACGCGTGGGCGAGCTGGTGCGGGAAAAAATGGTGGAGGGTATCGCCGAAATTCGCGATGAATCCGACCGTGACGGCGTGCGCGTTGTGATTGAACTGAAAAAAGACATCGAGCCCGAAATCATTTTAAACCAACTGTATAAACACACCGCCCTGCAAACCAGCTTTGGGGTGAATTTGGTTGCCCTGAACGACCGCCGCCCTGTGCTGATGAACGTGCGGGATGTGCTGACGGCGTTCCTGCATTTCCGTGAAGACGTGATTCGTCGCCGCACCCTTTATCTGCTAAGAAAAGCCCGTGAACGGGCCCATTTGTTGGTGGGCCTCTCTGTGGCTGTGGCCAACATTGATGATATTATTGCCCTGATTAAGGCCGCCCCATCCCCCAAAGACGCCAAGGAACAATTGATGGCGCGGGCTTGGCCCCTGTTTGATCTGGCGCCGATTATTGTGCTGATTGAGCCCGAATTTTCCATCACCGCCACCACCTATACCCTCTCTGCCCTTCAAGCACAGGCCATTTTGGACATGCGCTTGCATCGCTTAACGGGTCTGGAGCGTGAAAAACTACAGGCCGACCTGCGGGATATTGTGGCCAAAATTGAGGACTTGATGACCCTGTTGCGCCACCGCGACCAGCTGTTGGCCCTAATGAAAAGCGAAATGTTGGTGATTAAGGACAAATACGGCACCCCCCGTCGCACCGAAATTGTGGACGACACAGGCGATGTGAACATCGAAGATCTGATCCAGCGGGAAGACATGGTGGTGACCATGACCCATCATGGCTATATCAAGCGCGTGCCCCTGTCGGCCTATCGCGCCCAAAAACGGGGCGGCAAAGGCCGCAGCGGCATGGACACCAAAACCGATGATTTTGTCTCCACCGTTCATATTGCCAGCACCCATACGCCGCTGTTGTTTTTCAGCAACTTGGGGAAAGTGTATTACCTGAAGGTGTACAATCTACCCTCCACCACGCCGCAGGCGCGGGGTCGGCCCATTGTGCAAATGCTCTCCAATATCCAACCGCACGAGCGCATCAGTGCCGTTCTGCCCCTGCCCGAAAGTGTGGAGCCTGACGATCAACGCACCATGGTGTTTGCCACCTCGTCGGGGAATGTGCGCCGTAACCGCCTGTCTGATTTCACCAACATCAAAGCCAATGGCAAAATTGCCATGAAACTGGATGATGGGGACTTGTTGGTGGGTGTGGCCATTGTGGAACATGACGAAGATGTGTTTCTGGCCACCAAAGAGGGCAAATGCATCCGCTTTGGCATGGATGAACTGCGCGTCTTCGAAAGCCGCAATTCCAGCGGCGTGCGGGGCGTGCGTCTGGCGGATTCGGACCGTGTGATTTCGCTGTCGCTCTTAAAACGCTGTGACTTTACCATGGAAGAGCGGGAAGCCTACCGCATCGAACAGGCCAAGCGAGCAGGGCAGGAACTAGCCAATCCCGACAACCTGAGCCTGTCCCCCGAACGCTTTGCGGCAATGCAGGCGGAGGAAGAGTTTATCTTAACGGTGTCCGATCAGGGCTTTGGCAAACGGTCCTCCGCCTATGAATACCGCCGCACAGGGCGGGGGGGTATGGGGATTGCGGCCATGGAAATGACCAAAAAAACGGGCAAAATGGCCGATGCCTTCCCCATTAAAAATGACGATCAGATCATGCTGGTGACGGATCAGGGCCAAATGATCCGCTGCGGCGTGGCCGACGTGCGCGTTGCAGGGCGCAAAACCCAAGGCGTCACGCTGTTTAAAGTCAGCACAGGCGAACACGTCGTCAGTGTGGGGCATCTGGCGGGGGAGGATGAGGGGGAGGGGGAATAAGAGCGTGGTAAAATACCAAGGCTTACGCATAAACCTCGTCATGCGGGTAAGTCCTGAATAGCTATGATAAAATAACATTGACAAAAATAATTATTTTAAATAATATATTTTTTATACGAAAGGTGAGTAATTTATGGAAAACCATCAAAAAAGGGCTGTTGGGAAAGTATTAAGTTGGCTCTTGGGAAAGTATGCTTGTGAAACAGCTAAGAGTGATGTCCAATCGATAGGTGAATACGTTTCCACTGAAGACAATCGAGTTTTTTTAATTGACCCAGAATTCCAAAAAAAGATTAAAGAAGAATGGGACGGCAATATTAAGTATGCGGTTTTTATGGCACTTGGATCAGCCACTTATGCAGTTAGGACTGAGGATAACCAGGGCGGTGTCTAACGCGAAGTGCAACACCCTTTGAGAGCGGCGGAAAAGGCCTCGTTTGGGGTTTTGTAGTCGAGGCATTTTCGTGGGGTATTGTTCATTTGTTCAGCGATTTGGTCAAGTTCTTCTTGCGTAAGGTCAGAAATATCT
>CANGYP010000089.1 GCA_947458235.1 Alphaproteobacteria bacterium | reverse complement strand
GCCCCAGAAAACCTAGCAGCCATCAATGGCTTGGTCGTTCATATCCTCAATAAAACCTTCGGAAAATTCACCGAAGGCATCCAAATCTTCCAACGAAAAACCCACAAAGCCATCCAAACCTTAACGAAAGTTTATTGAATGACCCTGTTTCTGCCTCCAGATGGGGTAACGTTGTGTTGATTAGAAGTACTGAGGCGGTTGCAATGATCGCTTCTGCAAATAACGGAAGAAACGGCTTGGTTTTTATCAACATGCTGGCTCAATGCCCAAGAAGCCGCCGAAGCCATCCGCGGGCATTGGGGCATCGAAAACCGTTCCCACTACGTCCGAGATACGGCTTTCGCCGAAGACACATCCCGTATCCGCAAAAACCCCACCATTGTGGCCCGATTGCGATCCTTCGCCCTCAACATCTGCCGCGCCCACAACGCCCCCAATATATCCCTCGCCCTCTACGAAAACGCCCTCTCCCTCCACAACACACTCAAACTTATCGGAAACTCATGTTAGAAATTAACAGCCCTGTTCCGTCACCCCTTTACATCGCGCCCCAGATTTTGGTACAAGAAGGATGGGAAGTCAACATGACAAGCCTCCTCAACATTTATGAAGGATAAGAAACTTTATGCAGCCGCAGATGAATCAAATTTTACAACAAGCCCAAAAAATGCAGCAAAAACTCCAGCAAGCCCAGCAAGAGGTCGAGAAGCTGGAGCGCGAAGGCACATCAGGGGGGGGAATGGTGAAAATCACCCTGAATGGTAAATTCCAAGCCCGTGGTTTGAAGGTGGACCCCTCTTTGTTGAAGGAAGAGGAGCGGGACGTTTTGGAGGACTTGATTGTTGCGGCCATCAATGACGCCCACCAAAAAATCGAACAGGCATCACAGGAAACCATGAGCAAAGTCACGGCAGGCATGCCGTTACCCCCTGGCATGAAATTGCCTTTTTAGGGTATGATACAAAGCGAAGAAATGCAGCAGGCCATCAAAGGGTTGGCCCAGTTGCCTGGTTTTGGTCAGCGGTCCGCGCGACGGGCCCTGTTGCATTTGTTGGTTCATAAAGATAAGAAAATGGCCCCGTTGATACAGGCCTTGAAAACCTGTTACGATACCATAACAACCTGCCAAATATGTGGCCACTTGGACACCGTGAATCCGTGTCATATATGCCAGTCCCCCCGTCGTTTTCGTCATCAACTGTGTGTGGTAGAATCCGTTTCGGACCTGTGGGCTATGGAAAGAACAGGCAGCTATCACGGTCTTTACCACGTTTTGGGGGGGGTGCTTTCCGCCATGGATGATGTGCGCCCCGAACATTTGGGGATAGCGCGTTTAATTGACAGGGTTCATGATGTGGGGGTTGAGGAGGTTATTTTTGCGCTGAATGCCTCGCTAGAGGCCCAAACTACGGTCTTTGTCATCACAGAATCCCTGCCCAAAACCTTGAAAATCACCCAGCTAGCCCACGGCATTCCCATCGGGGGGGAGCTGGATTATATGGACGATGCCACACTACAAACCGCTTTGCAGCGGCGCGGGGTTTTATCATCACAGTGCTGAGGGCGGACGTTCGGGATTATCAGGTCATTGTGGTGGGGGCGGGTCTGGCAGGGGCCATGGTGGCCCATGCTCTTTGCCAGAGGGGTGTTTCTGTGGCGGTCTGGGAACAATCCCCCCACCCCTTCACAGGCGGGGCATCCCATCATCATGCTTGCGCCCTGTATCCCCTGATTCATGCGGTGCCCTGTGCGGAGGATGTCTTTTTTTTGCAAGCCTATGAATACGCCCTGATGACGTTTGCGGAGCAACCGTTTTTTCATCCTGCCCCCCTGCGCTTGCCCAAGGGAAAACGACACAGTGCCCTGTGGCAGCACCATCTGGAGATTCGGGACAGCGGAACTTATCTCCTCAGGGGCGGTTGGGTGGATCCAATCAAGGCCTGTCAGTATTATCTTTCGGGTATCCCCGTTTTTTATGGGGTGTCCGTGACAGAGCATCACGACACCCCTAGTCCACAGCGCGTTTGGTGTGCGGGTGCGGGTATGCGGGCATGTTTTCCTCAGTGGCCATGGCGTGTTACAGCGGGGCAAACCGATTATGGGTATCGTACGGACGGGGCCGCATCAGACAATACGATTCTTTGTGAAGACGGTTTTGCCATTCCCATGACACAAACCATTGTCGCGTGCGGGGGTACCTATCGTTCCCACCATACAGATGCCCCTGTTTTGGTCGAAGATACCCAAAAAAATCTCTCAAAACTTGAAAACATCATCCCCCATCCCAATATAAAACCCACCACGGGGGTTAGGATTCGGGGCCGCACAACCCTGCCCTGTGTGGGGTATATGGATGAAGGCAGAACCTTTGTTTCGCTTTTGAAAAAAGAATGCACGCTGCCAAAAAATAGCCCTACGCACTGGATTCTCAGCGGATTTGGGTCACGGGGTATGGTCACCATTCCATGGTCGGTGCATTGTCTGGTCTCTGCGATGATGACCATGCCGATGGGACGCTATCACGCCGTTCCAAAACAGGTATGAGAGAGCGTCTTGAAGACTATCTTGCCGTACCGTAACTCCTAAGGTCTCTCTTATTCAGGGGAGTGCAGGCGAGTGTTTTGGTGAGTGCGGTGTAGGGGGATAGTCCTTGTTTTTGGGCGGTGGAGAGGAAGCCGCGGAGGGTGCAGAAGGTTTGGGCGCCGCCCAAGCGGAGCAGGCGTTGCATGGCACGGGCCCAGGGTTCTTTTTCGATCTCCCTCGGGGCCTTGAGCTCGCCCAAAATGTGGGCGTTGCACAGGGCGTGGGTCACATTTGTCATTGTAAAATAAGGCTGTATGAGTTCACCCCAATTGAGACAGAATGTTTTGATCAGGCGGCGTCCTTGAGGAGGATGATTTTTGTATAATCGGAAGGTGTGGATCTTTTCAAGGCATAATGGGGTCGATACGGGACAGGCTGTTGTATTTCTGGCCGCGATACGCAAAACCATCGGCCAGCACGGTGACCTGATGTTCCTCCCCCTGCCATTCCCGAGTCAGGCGGGTGCCGCTGACGGGGCGCTCTATGGTTTTGCGTCCATGGTTCCTTTCCCCAAGCCGCCTTTTGGCCGCGTCCTCCATTTTTCGTTCTAATCGCGCTGTGTCGGTGCCTTGGGCCAATTCCTGCAGGCGGTAAGCAAGGCGGCGCTCAAGATACGCCCGACTATAGGGCGGCGGGTCGGTTGTAAACAAAACAATCCAGCGTTGCCGCAGCTGTTTCATGCTCAGGGCTTTAAGGTCATTGATTTGCGATAAAATGTTGTTATTCATGGGTTTTTCCTGTGTTTTTTGAGGTGTGTCCATGAAGGCTCAGAAGGCCCCGAGAAGTCCAGAGGAATCTCTCTTTCGGGGCCAGAAAAGGCAGAATATTTTTCCCGCAGACGCAGCCATCCCATCGCCAGAATCACGGCGATGTCATCAAGCGGATGATCGGAGGAGAAAACGTCATTGGTCATGTCCCACAATAAAACAGGGCGAAAAAACCCACAATCACAGTTGATTACTGAGATTTACTTTTGTTTTCGTCGTTCTTTGTGAAAGTGGTGCTGCGCGTTTGGGTCTCGAACTCAAGTGCCCAAAACCCCCGAAACCCCCAGATTTGCTGACCTGCACTTCAAGCCGCGAGGTCAAGTGCTTTCGGAGACAAAACCGCGAACGGAGAAAAAGAAAGGGCTTCCGCGCAAACCGTGCCAAAGGGCAAGGTCAAGGGCTAACCTATCAAAGGCTGGCAGAAACTGGGGATTTTATGGGTGGGGGAAATTTGGAGACTACGTTCAAAAAAATGAAATGGCTCCGTAGGCGGGATTCAAAACAAAACGGAGAAAAAAATCAAGTGGTGCATTCTCTGTTGTCTGGCAACGCTTTTGGATGAATGTGGTGTTCGCCAGCGTGAAAAAACCTGTGGTGGCGTGCGGGTGGGACGGGTTTTAGAGTGCCTGAATACGCTCCATCATTTTCAGCAGCGGCATGGCCGTAACATCTTTAGCGAGAGGGTATGGC
>CANGYP010000088.1 GCA_947458235.1 Alphaproteobacteria bacterium | reverse complement strand
TCCCCGCGGATCAGGCAAGGATAACAACGATTCTGCTAAACTTTTTTTCACCCTTGACCCCATGGTGCACCCCCTTTTTTTTGCACCAATTCTAACCTACCTTTTTCCAAAAACACAAATCATTAATGGATTTTTGTTGAATGACCCTGCGCAAGTATCAAACATCTTTACAGCCCCAGAGAACTCTTGTATGTCTAGGATCATCTGTCATAAAAATTTGCATCAGGAGAATTTAAACTATGCTCGGCGTTGGACAACCCTTTCCCTCTTTTTCCGTCACAGCCACAACCACCACACACCTGAAGGATGGCTTTCCGACCATTGACAACAAAACCTACAGCGGCAAATGGTTGGTGTTCATTTTTTACCCCAAAGACTTTACATTTGTTTGCCCCACAGAGCTGGTTGGCTTTGGAAAGAAAATCAAAGATTTCAAAGACCGCGATGCCCAAGTTTTGGGCGCCAGTGTGGACAGTGAGTTTGTGCATTTGGCATGGCGTCAACACAACGCGGATCTGAACGATCTGCCCTATCCTCTGTTGGCAGACGTGAAGCGCGAGCTGAGCGCCAGCTTGGGCATTTTGGACGAAAAAGCTGGCGTTTCCCAGCGGGCCACCTTCATTGTGGACCCTGAGGGGATTATTCGCTTTGTGATGGTTACGGATCTGAGCGTGGGCCGTAACCCCGATGAAGTTCTACGGGTTTTGGATGCCCTGCAAACGGATGAGCTTTGCCCCTGCAACTGGAAAAAGGGTGAAGACACCATTCACTTGGATAAGTAACGTGGATACAGAATCTGGGGCCCCTTGGGGTGGAGGGGGGTTGTTTTTCCCTCCACCCCCCTGATGCCCCCGATTGTGTGTGTTTTTGAACATTGGATTTGGGATGGCCAGCTATGACGGTTGACTCTTTAAAAGAAGGTCTTGGTGACGATGCGAAAGACATTCGTATTAACCTATCGAAAATCCTCACCGAAGACGGCGCCCCGTCTCTGACTGAAAAGCAGATTTTTCTGATTGCCTTGGCCAGCGGTTACGCCCTGAAAAATGAATATCTGCTTGAGGCCTTGAAAACCGATTCCCGTGGCATTGTCAGTGACGCTGAGCGTATCGGTGCCCAAACCGCCGCCACTATGATGGCCATGAACAACATTTATTATCGTTTTGTGCATTTGGTGGGGGGCGATTATACGGCCCTGCCAGCCAATTTGCGGATGATGTCTTTGAACAACTCGGGGCTGGAGAAAATTGACTTTGAACTCTGCTCCTTGGCCGTTTCCGCCATAACGGGTTGTGGGATGTGCATGGAATCCCATACGCACCACTTGGAAAAGGCAGGGGTCTCCAAAGTCAGTATTCAATCGGCCATTCGGATTGCGGCGGTTTTGCATGCCACGTCACAGGCCCTGTTCAACGCGGCCCAATAAACGCCTGTTTCCCATGACCATTGTGGGCCTGACGGGCTCTGTGGGCATGGGAAAGTCCACGGTATCGCGGATGCTGCGGCAAATGGCCATTCCTGTTTTTGATGCGGATGCCGTTGTTCATGCCCTGATGGCCCGAGACCACACCGTTCGCGCCGCCTTGGCGGCTGCCTTCCCTGAGTGTGTGGATATGTCCCGCGTCGATGGGGTGAATCGGGGGGCTTTGGGGGCGGTGATTTTTGGGGATGTGGAAAAAAAACGTCTGTTGGAATCTATCCTGCATCCAGCGGTGGCGCGGGCGCGTCGTGCTTGGCTGCGAAGCTGCGGGCGATGTCCCGTGGTGGTGTGTGACATTCCCCTGTTGTTTGAAACGGGCCTGCACCATGCGGTGGATGTGGTGGTGGTGGTCTCTGCGCCACTTTTTGTGCAACGCCAGCGCGTTTTACGGCGCTCTGGGATGACACCCGAACGCTTTCAGGCCATCCAAACGCACCAATGGCCCGATGCCCAAAAACGACGCCATGCGGATGTTGTGTTGCACAGCGGCCGATCTCTGGGGGCCCTGCGGCAACAGGTCGTGGCGTTGATGCGCACAATTAGGCGGGGGGGGGAATGATTTTTAAAATAATTTTTATAGAAAAAAGATTTATTGTATGATATGGTGAAATCAATTTTGAAGTGCATTCCGAAGATAGTGAGATGATTTTATGGTAAACAACACTTATGATATCTATATTGTTAGTTTGCTACCTTCTAACGAAGCATCTACAATCGAAGAAAGTAGAATCAACAGACTTATAAACATTTTAAGTCAATCAAAACATGGGCGTATTTTGTTACAGCATGCAGAAGATACAGACTTAGTTATTTTATGTGATCCCAATGAAGAACTAGCACATTGTTACCCTAAAGAGCATGATTTGGGTCAAAAACTAGGTGGTGTCCCCGTCCTTAGCATCAATCCGCACGCTTTTGAGCACGCTTATCAGCTGAAAGGTATTGAACCCACTCAAGAGCAGGTCGATGACATATTGTTATCCTTCATCGGTCATGAACTGCGTCACAATGTTCAACAGACTATTGCAGGGCCACAATATAGTTCAAACAGAGACGCAATAACTGTCTTGCGTCAATCTTTGACAGCGGAGGCCGATGCTTATGCTTGGCAAAATCTTATAGAAATTGAATTACAGAATTTTAGGCCAGCCATCAAGGAAAATAATTCTATAATAAGCCCTAAACAGCAGGCATTCTATGATGCTGTTCTTTCTACCTGTGACCCAAACAATGCGCGTGATATTTTGAAAAGAACATTTGAGGGGTGGTATATCGCACAAGATATATATCTTAATGATTACACATCCCTCGCTGCATCGCTTTTAAAGGATCATAGACAACAGTTCACAGCCCATCAGCCTCTTGAGAACATCCCACTTAAAGACTTAATTGGTCAGTATTGTCAGATGCCAGATACTTCTTCATATGTATCTGCCCACAGCATTCAGATTCTTGAACGAGAGGCTTTGTACAACCTACCAGAACAGACGATAGATGTTTTTATGGAAAGTAATCAAATTTTAACTTCTCAGGGTACGAGTGACCGAAGTGTATTTGAAATTGCAGCTCGGCATAAAGGCAACACCCACGATTATGTTTGTGATTACTTGGGTACACGGGAAGAAGTTGCTAACTTAGCGATCGACCTCATTTTGCAGGCTGAGAGAGATGGGATAAACCTCACAGCAGGCCTCGTATCATCACCTACAAATCCTAATGAACATAAACTTGTTGTGTCTTTTCCTTCTGAAACACACCAAGCCATGTTTGCAGTGTTGGCTGCTACAAGCGGGAGAGGGCCTTAACTATTAGACCACATCTACCCCCCCCCACGTGTCATGCTCCCGCAAGGAGGACACCAAAGGCTGTCCTGCAAAATCCATAAAAATCAAATAACTGAATACCCGTTTTCGCGGGGATGACACGGTTAATAGATGTGCCCTAGAGAATGTTTTCTAGCGACTTAGCAATACCTCTATAGGAATCATTAATACTTTTAAGCGCCAGCCGATATTGGCTCTGTTCGTTTTCAATGTTGGGTATTTTATGTTTTTTACATATCTCTGACGTTAAGTAAATGACAGGAATACCTTCTTTTTCAGCAACATCCCTTAGTTTTGGTGTAAAGTCACAACATTTTTCAATAATATACGGGCTAGCATTGAGAAAAATATGTTTAAATTCATCCTCGCTCACCGTAATCCCACGAATCTTGGCAAAATTGAGAAATCTCCTAACGCTCTCATTGACTTCAGAAATCCAGTCTTCCGTTGACGATGAAAAAGGTGTCTTTACAGAACCTCCTGCAAATCTTTTGGCCATCTGGACAACAAGACCTAGAAATTTAGGGGAAAAGCTCAAGCCCTTCACCCCCTGTGTCGTCTGATAGTCATGAAGAAGCTCAGTCCAGTTGCGGATGACTTCACTGAGGTTATCAATAGCCTGTAAAGAAAAAAATGGCTCTTATGCAAAATGGGTGGGTAGAAAAGGGTTGACTTTACGGAAGTCGAGTTTTCCTGTGAGGAGGAAGGCGATGGTGGCGAAGTGTTTTTTGCCGTATCCTCTGGCTTTGCGTTTGGCAGCTTGGATGATGGAATTGAGGCCT
>CANGYP010000087.1 GCA_947458235.1 Alphaproteobacteria bacterium | reverse complement strand
TCTTGTTTTTTTGCCCTTTGGGCGGCGGTCAAGTTGGCCTCGTTTTTCAAAAAAATATAGCGTGTTTTTTTCAGCAGAGGGTTGGTTTTGGCTTCCTCGCGCCGCACCGCGTCCACGGCTTCGTTGATGGATTCCCCGCTTGCGGGGGAAGGTTCGGGAGGGGGTCTTTTGCATTATTTTTCAGAACATTATTCTTATTGCAGCCCCCTCTCCCCAATCCCGACGGGGAGAGGGGGTGCTTGATTGTGGTTTGGTATAAGCGAGAAAGATGGATTTTTCTGGATGCTGAGGCGAGAAACTGGCAAAAAACGGTCGGTACATTGGATGTATATTGACTGTTTTTTGGCAGGACTCACAGCCTAGGATACGGGAAAAGCGGCTTTTGAGCAAATGATGACACGCCCTAATTTGCTTTGAAGGGGTATTCTTTGATGAATCGGGTTTTTTCAAGGCGATAAAAGCTGTTTTTGGGATCATCGGGCAGCAGCATTAGGGTGCCCTCAACCAAAATGGGTTCCCACATCAGGGGGATGGGGGTGTCTGATGTGACCTCAATCACCTGATTGTTGGGGGCGTGATAGTGCAAAACACAGGTGGGGGGATAGGGCCCCATCAGGAAATGACGTTGCGATGCCCCATCCTCAAGCGGGAACATATATCCCATGATTTTCACCTTTTTCCCATCGTAGTGTTTGATGGATTCTGTAAACATAGGCTTTAAAATCATTCTGAAGGCATTGGGGAAGGCCCCCGCAGATGAGGGCTCTTCCTGTGTGGTGTTCTGAACAGCGGCAAACAAATCCCATGAGAGGGCCCCATCTTGGGCTTTCAGGGGCTCCATACCATAAAGCCCTGCCCCCTCATCTTCTGCCTGCTGGGCCACATAGGATGTCAAAGAGCGGGGCGAGAGGGAGGATGCAGGGGCCGAGGTATCCTCTGAAGACCTGCGTCCCCATCCATAGGCAATCAGTCCCCCGCCCACAGCGGCCGTGAGGAGGGCGAGAAAAGCTCTTTTGCGATACTCTGGGGTCATGGGGCGGGGGCTTCCACCCGTCCCTGTGTTATGGTAGAGGCCGAAGCGTGAGTTTTCACAGGGATACGACCCGCCCCATGGGCCAATCGGCCCGCATGAACGGCATGACGCATGGCCCTAGCCATAGCCAGAGGGTCCAAGGATTTAGCAATGGCCGTATTCAGCAACACCCCGCTTGCCCCCATCTCCATGGCAATGCAGGCATCAGACGCCGTGCCGATACCGGCATCAATAATCACTGGCACGCGGGCGCGTTCAATAATCATCCGCAGTGCATAGGGATTGCACAACCCCGCCCCCGACCCAATGGGACCAGCCAGTGGCATGACGGCGGCGCACCCCATGGCCTCCAGCTGCGCGCAGACCAAGGGATCATCGCTGCAATAGGGCAGCACGGTAAACCCATCCGCCAGCAAGCGCTCGGCCGCCCGCAGCAATTCTGGATTGTTGGGATACAGCGTATCCTCATCACCAATCACTTCCAGCTTAATCCATGATGTGCTAAAGACTTCCCGCGCCAGATGGGCGGTGAACACGGCATCTTCGGCGGTGTAACATCCGGCCGTGTTGGGCAAAAGATGGTATTGGCCGCGAATGTGGTTCAAAATGTCAGCCTCGCGCCCTGTGGTATGAATCCGCCGCACAGCGGCCGTGATCATTTGCGTGCCCGAGGCCGCCAGACAATCCAGCAACACCTGAACATTGGCATACAAAGACGTACCCATAAACAAGCGGGACTGAAATGTCCGATCCGCGATGATGAGGGGATCCTCGTCCACGGCCGGAGTACCGTCACGGGACGAACGGGAAAGGATGTCTGGTTCGGCGTTCATACCACCGAAGCAGCGGTTTTTGGGGGGCGCTGGATATACCGCTCAAACAACAGCATCAGCGGCGTGGCCACGAAAATCGAGGAATACGCCCCCGCCAGAATCCCAACGATCATGGCTAGACTGAATCCCTGAAGCGCAGGCCCGCCCCAAATATACAGGCAAATCAGGGCCGCGATGGTGGTAACCCCCGTGAAACAGGACCGAATCATGACGTGGTTACACGTTTGTTCGGCTAAACTGATCAAGGGTTCCCGCTGGTGTTTTTTCAAAAATTCACGCAATCGGTCAAACACCACCACGGTGTCGTTGATGGAATAGCCAGCAATGGTTAAAATGGCGGCTAGTGTGGAGAGACTAAATTCCTCTTGCACCAAACTCAAAAACCCCAACGTGATGATGACATCATGAATCAACGCCACCAGCGCGGACACCCCAAAGGGCCATTCAAACCGCACCCAAATGTAAAACATAATGGCGATCATGGACACCACAACGGCAATAACCCCTTTTTCTTTCAGATCATCCCCCACGCTGGGTCCGACATAATCTACGCGGCGGATCACGGTGTCTCTGGGAAAGGTTTCCGTCAGGGCGGCCAGAATATGATCCTGCGTTAGAGTTGTTTGCGCGGTTTTCAACAACCAAACATGATTGTCCCCAAAGGCCTGAAGGCTCACCGGTGTTTCGGGCAGGGCTTTTTCAGCCAAAGCGCGGGCCTGATCGATGGTGTGATGGGGCGTTTGCAGCTCAATTTGTACACCCCCTGTAAAATCAATCCCAAAGGCCAGTCCCCAAATCAATAGGGCCACAATGGACAACGCCACCACAATCCCGCTCAGGGCAAGGCCCAGCCAAAACAAAGGGCGCAAACGAAAATGGGTGTGAACTGGAAGGCGAGAGATAAGATTCAAGGTCATGGATACAATCAGCTTTCCCCTATGCGCGTTCTAGACACAGCGCAATGCCCATACCGCCGCCAATGCACAGGGTGACGAGGCCCCGCTTGGCATCCCGCTTGCCCATTTCATGCAGCAACGTCACCAAAACACGGGCGCCCGAGGCCCCAATGGGGTGACCCAAGGCAATGGCCCCGCCGTTGACATTCACGTTGCGGGTATCCCATCCTAGGGCCTGATTCACTGCGATGGCTTGGGCAGCAAAAGCCTCGTTGGCCTCAATCACGTCCAAATCTTGGGGGGTCCATCCAGCTTTTTTCAGAGCCAACTGGCTGGCGGGAATAGGCCCTGTACCCATCAGGGCTGGGGACACACCCGCCGTAGCCCATGATTTCAAAGTGGCCAAAGGTTTTAATCCCCGTTTTTTGGCATTGTCCAGCGACATCAGCACCACCGCCGCGGCCCCATCATTGATGCCCGAGGCATTACCCGCCGTCACCGTGCCCTCTTTATCAAAGGCGGGGCGCAACTTGGCTAAGGCCTCCGCCGTGGTTTCGGGGCGGGGGTGTTCATCCCGCGCGACGATCACATCGCCTTTTTTGCTGGGGATTGTGATGGGGACAATTTCATCGTCAAAGCGGTTGGTACTCAGCGCGGCGACGGCTTTTTCCTGAGAGGACAACGCGAAGGCATCTTGGGCCTCCCGCGATACGCCGTGGGCTTTGGCCACATTTTCCGCCGTGATTCCCATATGATGTTGGCCAAAGACATCCCACAGACCATCCACAATCATGGTGTCCACCAAACTGACAGGGCCCATTTTTGTGCCGTTTCGCAAAACACTGGCGTGGGGTGCGTTGGACATGCTTTCCTGTCCCCCCGCCACCACAATATCCGCATCCCCCGTCAGAATAGCCTGCATCCCCATGGCCACTGCCCGCAGGCCCGATCCACACACCTGATTGATGGTCAGGGCGGTTTTTGCCTCTGGAATGCCTGCCGCCATGGCGGCCTGACGTGCGGGATTTTGGCCGCAAGCAGCCGTTAAAACTTGCCCCATGATCACATCATCCACATCCTCTGGCCGCAGGGACGCATCCGCCAAAATTTGACGCATCACCGCCGACCCCAAAGCGTGGGCTGGCAACGAAGAGAGCCCCCCCAAAAAAGATCCCACAGCGGTTCTTTTGGCAGCAACAATGGCAATGGTCATAAAGGCCTCCGATAACAACCCTTTAAAAATTCCTCTCTTGTCCTACACCGCCCTGTGAATGGGGTCAAGAGAGAGCAAAAGCCAAGCAGGGTCATTCAATAAACTTTCGTTAAGGTTTGGATGGCTTTGTGGGTTTTTCGTTGGAAGATTTGGATGCCTTCGGTGAATTTTCCGAAGGTTTTATTGAGGATATGAACGACCAAGCCATTGATGGCTGCTAGGTTTTCTGGGGC
>CANGYP010000086.1 GCA_947458235.1 Alphaproteobacteria bacterium | reverse complement strand
GTACGCTTCGCCTCGCACAAAAAAAGCCGCCCCTGCGGGGCTTGACCTACGGTCACTTTTTTTGCGTCTCGCCCCTTGACATCCCCCAGAAACCTGCTGCCCCGCCCCGCCTTTTCCTTCCTTTATGCTTAGAAAGGAACAGCCCTGACACACCCCCTGTGTAGGGGGTGTGTGTATGTGTTGGCCCCCCTTGTCTCCCCCGCACAAAGTCCCTATAGTGACGGCCTGTTTTTGTCGGTTTTTGCGTTGTTTTTATGACTGCCCCCAAGCCCTTTTTTATCACCACCCCCATTTATTATGTGAATGATAGGCCCCATATCGGGCACGCCTATACCACCTTGGCCTGTGATGTGCGGGCGCGGATGGAGCGACTGCGGGGGCGGGATGTTTTCTTTCTCACTGGCACCGACGAACACGGGCAAAAGGTGGAGCAGTCCGCACGCGCCCGTGGGATGGATCCTCAAGCGTTTACGGATGAGGTGTCCCAGTCCTTTCGGGATTTGATTCCCCTTCTGGGGGCCACGCCGGATGATTTTATCCGCACGACCGAACAACGGCACAAAGACGCCGCGGCGGCCTTTTGGCAGCGATTGCAGGATGCGGGGGCAATTTATCTGGACACCTACGCTGGATGGTACGCCGTGCGGGATGAATGTTACTACCAAGACAGTGAACTGGTGAACGGCAAAGCCCCCACGGGGGCTGATGTGGTCTGGCACGAAGAAAAAAGTTATTTTTTCCGTTTGTCCGATTATCAGGACAAACTGCTGGCCTTTTACAAAGCCCATCCAGATTTCGTGGCCCCCGCCAGCCGATTGCACGAGGTCATCCGCTTTGTTGAGGGCGGGCTGAAGGATCTGTCCATTTCCCGCAGCACGTTTTCGTGGGGGATTCCCGTTCCCCATGATCCCGATCACGTCATGTATGTGTGGCTGGATGCGTTGGCCAATTATTTGACGGCGGCGGGATATCCAGACGCCATGCCCTGTTGGCCCGCCGATGTTCACGTTGTGGGCAAAGACATTTTGCGCTTTCATGCGGTGTACTGGCCGGCATTTTTGATGGCGGCGGGACTCCCTTTACCCACGCAGATTTTCGCCCATGGCTGGTGGACGAACGAGGGGCAGAAAATATCCAAATCCCTCGGCAACACCATTGACCCGCAGGAGATCATCGCGGCCTTTGGACTGGATGCCGTGCGGTATTTTCTGCTGCGCGAGGTTCCCTTTGGCCAAGACGGTGATTTTTCGCGGGAAAAATTGCGCCAGCGGGCCAACGGTGATTTGGCCAACGATTACGGCAATTTGTGCCAGCGGAGCCTGTCCATGATGGCCAAGCATAACGATGGGTGTTTTGTTCTGAATCCCGATGGATGGGGGCCAGAGGATCAGGCGTTTCTGGCCATGCTACCGCCGTTGACAGAGGCCGTGACCCACGCCGTGTCCACCTTTGCGTTTCACAGTGCACTGGAGAAAGTGTGGGACGTCATCCGCGCCGGCAACCGCTATGTGGACCACCAACAGCCTTGGGCATTAAAGAAAACCGACCCCGTTCAGATGATGCGCGTGCTCTCGTGCGTTTGGGTGGCGATGCGGCATGTCAGTATCCTGCTACAGCCCTTTATGCCCCAATCCACCGCTGTCTTGCTGGACCAGCTGGGCATCCCCCCCACAGAACGCACCTTGGCCGCCCTAAACACCCTGCCCACTGGCCCCATCACCTTGGGAACGCCTGTGCCAGTGTTTGGACGGCGGTGAGGAGGGGAAAACCCCACCGCCCTTAACACATAAAGCGCAAGCGCGGCGGGGGAACTCTATCACTCTAGGGAGCGGTATGGGGAAGGCGCGGGTTGGCTCAGCTTTAGGCACTGGGGCCCAATGATTATGATGCAGCATCGGTATCCATAAACCAATGAAGACACGATCATGAAGGGCCTCTTCCCCAATCTGGGAAAGAGCCCCCGTTGTGCATCGGATCCCCCCTAACGCTTTTTTTACCTTTTTGGGCGCACACTGGGGGAAAAGAACAACAACGAAAGATCATCATCATGCAGATTCAGAACTTGGGGCACAGCCAAGGCCCATCGTCGTCGCGGCGCACGGTGCGCGGGGGCAAAGCCTTTTCTTTAGGATCATCTCCCGAAACAGGGGAAGCGGAATCCAGTCAACAGGCCAGTTTTCTGGCGCCCATCCCGTCTTTTGTGATGATGCAGGACGAAGAGATGCCGCTGGAGCAAAAACGCCGCCAGCAAGGACGCTCTATCCTGAACACCCTGAAGACGCTACAGCGGGATGTGATGATGGATCGACCATCCCCCCACACCTTGCATCGGTTAAAACAACAGTTGGCCGAGGATTTATCCGTCCCCACATCCCCCCAGTTGCATGATATTTTACAGCAAATTGAACTACGGGCGCGGGTAGAAATCGCGAAATATGGCCTGTAGGCCTTCGCGGTAGGTGGGATACACAAAATCATAAAAACGGGCGATCTTTTCTGGCAGGATCAGGCGATGATCCGCATAAAAGCTTCGGGCCATCTCTGACAGCGCCGCCTGTTCAAAGGGAATCAGGGGCGGCAGGGAATACCCAGACAGGGCGCAGGCGTACTCCATAACCTCCCGCCCCGTGGCGGGCAGGGTATCGCACACATTGTAAACATCGGGTGCCTGATTGAGACTAGCGGCCACAACCCCCGCAATGTCCGCCCCGTGAATACGGGAAAACAGATGATCGGGTTTGTCCAAACGTTGCGCCCGTCCCGCCGCCAGTTTGTCAAACACGCTGCGGCCCGAACCATAAATACCCGACAGACGAAAAATCGACACGGGCAGACCATGATCGTTATAAAGGGCTTGCCACGCATCCTCCGCCATAATGCGGGCGATACCACGGGGGGATGTGGCCAGACGGGGGCTATCTTCGGTGACTTTGGCCCCCTGATGATCCCCATAAACGCTGGTGGAGGATAAATACCCCACCCACCGCACCGTGGGGGAGTCCAGCAAAGCCTGTTGATACAGCCGCAAACAGGGATCCCCCGCCGCATCGGGGGCCACGGACACCAAAACGGCCTCAGCGGTGTTGATGGCCCGCAGAATGTCTGGATGCACCGTGGAAAAATCGGTTATGATGGGGATGATGCCAGCGTTTTTCAGATCATCGGTGCGCGTGCGGGTGGTGCCGTACACACAGCCCAAATCATAACGGGCCGCCAGATGCAGGGCGCTATACCCCGCCCCCAAGAACAGCCATTGACGAAATTTTAAGGATGATGGATGCATAGTCAAAAAAAAGATTATCATGAAGGAAACTTTATGGGAACCCATCGTTTATCCCGCCGTTTATCCCGTTTTGGGCTGTCGATCATGTCCCTTCTGGTTTTGGCCAGTGCATCCCTTGCGGCTTTTTCGGCCCAAGAGACCATCGATCACAACCAAGAATACACCGCTTGTCTGAATCTGGCGCAGCAGGATCCCCAGCGCGCTGCGGCCTCCGCCCTCTATTGGAAAGGTTTAGGGGGGGATTTTGGGGCCATGCATTGTCAGGGGGTGGCCCTGATGGCCATGCGAGATTATGCGGGGGCAGCGTCGGTTTTTGCCGCCTTGGCCGATCAGGAACGCCTGCCCATCCCTGAGCGGTCACGCTTCATCACCCAAGCCAGCCAGCTGTTTTTAAAGGCGGGACAAAGCATCAAAGCCCGTGATGCCATCAATCAGGCCATTGCGTGGGATGGGGAGGATTTAAACGCCTTTGTGTTGCGGGCCCGCATTGCGGCGGCCACGGGAGACAGCCTGTCTGCCCTGAAGGATCTGGATTATGCCCTGCTGGAGGATCCCAACCAAGTGGAGGCCCTGATTTACCGCGCCAGCCTGTACCGCAGCCTGAAACGCTATGATCTGGCGGCGGAATCCATCGCCAAGGCCCAAGGCCTGAACCCCGATCATCCCTATATGTTGCTGGAGCGGGGCATCCTGGCCGCCACCCAAAGGGACACCCTCACCGCGCGGCAAGCATGGCAAAAGATCCTCCTGAACCACCCCAACTCTGCCGCCGCCACCGCCGCCCAACAAAACCTGAATCGCTTGCGGGGGTGACAGGTTACAGTAAACAATATCACTGCACAGACCACTAGGGTCCATGCAATCACTAAGGGCCCAAACAGGGCCCAAAAATACGTAAAAATGACAATATAAGCCAGGCGGTGTCTAACTTGAAGTGCAACACCCTTTGAGAGCGGCGGAAAAGGCCTCGTTTGGGGTTTTGTAGTCGAGGCATTTTCGTGGGGTATTGTTCATTTGTTCAGCGATTTGGTCAAGTTCTTCTTGCGTAAGGTCAGAAATATCTG
>CANGYP010000085.1 GCA_947458235.1 Alphaproteobacteria bacterium | reverse complement strand
CATCAAAAAATGCTCTCTTACCACTTGGGATAATTCGTTCGCGGCACGTTGCATCGTGCTCCTCCTTGTTTTTATGATTTCCTTAAACCACAAAATACACGGAAAACGAATTATCTCAATAGGCTAGCGCAAAGTGTACGGTAGTAAGGAAAACACCATACTGTATAAATCCAAATGTAGAGAGGCGATAAAACATGGTGTATTCTTTTGAAGACTCTGCCCCTTGAGAATTTATTAAGACATTATGTGATAAGGTTCGACTTATATTGAAGCCCCCTATACTTTTTTATCCTTTATTTATTGTTTATTATTTTGGAGATATTATGAACTGTATTGTGATCTTTTTGGTATTTTTGGTCATTACCTTATCCGCTCAGCCCTCTGAAACCCTTCAATCTTTCGCCGATGAACGTTCTGCATCTTATAAAAACACCCACATTACCATGGACTTGGTTGAAGCATGGGTTAAAGATGCTGGCACGCGGTTGCATGAACGGCACTTGGCTGCACCAAGCATCAGTCAGTAAAGACCATGTATAAAACCCTACCTATTGTCTGTTGGTGCCTCAGGATAATGGCTGTGATGGCTCCCTTGCCGGCTTTTGCGGAGGATTGCGTTCGCCACACACCCGCCCCTGATGTCTCCTACACGCCCAACGACGGAGGCATCCCCGCAGAGGCAGCCCCGTCTTGGACACTGCCCAAGACCTTTTCGCTGGACCTAGCCATCAATCCTGAATTGGGGCAAAAGGATCTGATGCGAGATTCTAATCTTCCCCTTGGCAGCATCACGTTGGACACAAAAACTCAAAGAACCATAATGCATACACCAGAGGGATCTCATGATTTTTTTACCAACTGCGACTAGGGCGTGTCATCATTTGCTCAAAAGCGGCTTTTCCCGTATGCTGGGCTGTGAGTCCTGCTAAAAAGCAGTCAATATACGTCCAGTATACCGACCGTTTTTTGCCAGTTTCTCGCCTCAGCATCCAGAAAAATCCATGGGCACCTCTATTAACCGTCATTGCGAGCGTAGCGAAGCAATCCAGAAAGGCTTCAGCGCGAGGAAACACTAGATTGCTTCGTCGCGTTGCTCCTCGCAATGACGAAAAACTGAGGTTTTTAGATGTGCCCCCATCTGTATCCTTTTTGTGTCTTTTTGCGTTGTTTTGGTGGTAGAGTGGCGCAAACAATGCATCATTGAGGTCGTATCATTATGAACGTTTTATGGTTATTTCCGGGTCAAGGCAGCCAGTCTGTGGGGATGGGCGTCACCCTAGCCGAAGCCTTTCCCGAAGCGCGGGACGTCTTTGGGGAAGTGGATGAGGCCCTAAAAATCAATCTGTCTCGCCTGATGAAAGAGGGTCCGCTGGAGACGCTCACCCTGACGGAAAACGCTCAGCCAGCGATTATGGCCACGAGCTTGGCGGTGGTTCGTGTTTTACAAACGCAGGCCAAAATCAACATCACCACCACGGGACGCTTTGCCGCAGGACATTCTTTGGGGGAATATAGTGCGGTGGCGGCACTGGGGATGCTATCACTGGCCCATACGGCCCAAGTCCTGCAAATTCGGGGACGGGCCATGCAGCACGCTGTCCCCGCAGGACAGGGGGGCATGGTGGCTATTCTGGGGGCATCGCTGGACGATATCCATGCGACCTTGACGCATTACCCCACGTGTGTTCTGGCCAATGATAATGCCGAGGGCCAAGTGGTCCTAAGTGGCCCCTTAAAAGATCTGGAGGCCTGTTCTGAAACTTTGAAACCCCTTGCCAAACGGGTATTGCCTTTGCCCGTCAGTGCCCCCTTTCATAGTCCCGCCATGATGCCTGCCGCGCAGGCGGTGGCGGAGACTCTGGCCATCCGCCCCCTATCAACGCAAGCACCGTACCCCATCCTGAGCAATGTGACAGCCCAACCCGAACGCACAGGGTGGGACACACTGTTGGTGCAGCAAATCACGGGTCGCGTGCGCTGGCGCGAAATCATGGATTATGCCGATGGTCAAGCGTTGGCTCTGGCAGTGGAGTTGGGCCACGGAACGGTTTTGACCAATCTGGCCAAACGTCGCCTCAATCATGTGTCTTGCTTTGGTATTTCGGATCCTAAAACCTTAGAGGCCTTTGTGGAAACAGCTTTGGTGTCGCCGCAGTAAAATGACGTTCCACATGGTATTCTCCCCCCTGCGATGTCACCTATGCGGACCGTTCTGGCAAAGACATGGGACAAACGGGGGTAATGCTGCCGAGACTGTGAAGTTAAAGAGCCCTAAAACGCCGTATACCGCCCCAACAACCCCTGCACGAGGGCGCGGCGGTTGGTGCCGTACTCGGGATCGTTAATCCGCAGGGCATCCAGCATGGCATTCACCGATGGGGACAGGGACACAAGGGCCTGAAGATTCAGGGTTTCTGACTCCTTCGTGACGGGAAAGGTCTTGGGGGGCAGGGCTTGCATGTCATGATAAACCTGTTGTTCCAACGGATCCCGCAACAACGCGGCATCTACGGGCGCGGTATCGTCCCCGCATAGACCCTTCAAGCGAATGATGGTGGCCTGCAGAGTCTCTCGGTGCGGGAAGTCCGCTAGGGCCTTGGCCTTAATGGCCAACAGCGCGAGGTCCACAGAGGTTCCTTGGGGCGCAACGGTCCTGATGATGTCCAGCGGAATATCCGCGTTTTCCGTTAAAACCGTGATGGTTTTGTCCAAAAGAAACGCCTGAACATCCTGAAAGACAGATTCTGAAAAGGACTTTTGTGCCTCAGGATAATGATGCATCATGGCGTTGTTTTTCACAGAGGCCACATCAAACGATGGGATATGGGGATTCCCCACCACCAGCCCCACAATCCCATACGCCAAACGGCGCAGGCCATAAGGATCCTTGCTGCCCGTGGTTTTTTCACCGGCGGCAAAGAAACTCAGCAAGCTATCTAAACGGTCCACCAAGGCGAGGGCGGTGGCCAACGGAAAATCCCCCCAAAACCGCGACGACAATTGAGTGGAATAGTGTTCCAAACGATACTGTGTTGCCAACGCGTTCACGATATCGGGGTCTTCCCCCTGATGATGGGCGTAAAAGGATCCCACTTGCCCCTGCAATTCGGGGAATTCGCCCACCATACCTGTGGCCAGATCGGCCTTGGATAACGTCACCGCCCGCAAAAGTTTAGGAAGATCCACCCCCTGCACCAAACCCGCCACCACGGGGGCCAAGGCCTGCATCCGCTGAACCTTGCCATAAACCGTTGCATCCAGTCCCAGCGCCGCCAAGCCCGCGTGAAACGTACGGGTTTTCAGGTGTTCGTTATAGGATTCCAGCGGTTGTTTTAAATCCGTTTCCCAAAAAAACGCCGCATCGGACAGGCGGGCCCGTAACACACGTTCATTACCCTGAACGATGCCTTGGGGAACGTTGGGATCCACACGGTTAGCCACCCCCACAAAATAGGGGGCCAAGGCCCCATCCGTATGCTCCGTAGCAAAGTATTTCTGATGCACCGCCATCACGGTTTTGATAATCGGCGCAGGCAGGTGCATAAATTCCGCATCGATCCGACCGATAAACGGAGCGGGATAATCAACAAGTTTGCTGACATGCATATCAAGCAAGATATTTGTGGGATCCATAGGAAACCCCTTTGGCACGGGAACACGGTTTTTTTCACAAAGGCTGCAAGCCCATTCATTCATTTTACGTAGACGGTCCTGATTATCAACAATAATGCCATTTTCTTTCAAAATCCCTTGATACGTCGCCGGCGTCACCGAAACATCCGGCGCCCCGTTTAATCCCAAACGGCCCAGCGACAGGTTGCTATAGGCCAGAATCCGCGGCCCCGTTGTGTCGGTAACATAACCAGCGGGGTGGTCCCCGTGTCCCAAAAACACCCCCCCAGGCAAAACCTGATCATCCAGCATGGCCACAATGCGGCGCAGGGGCCGCACCCATCGCAGCGTCGTGTCCCCCCATGTCATGGATTTGGGCCAAGGATAGGTCATTATGAAATCGGCAATGGCGGGGGCCAAGGCCTGCGCCAAGGGAATGGGCGGCGTTGTCAGGGTGGCGATATGAAACGCCCCCTTGGGCGTTTCCGCCACGGAAAAGGCTGCATTATCATACCGTGCCTGGAATTTGGCCACAACATCGGCGGGGGCGGTGGTTTTGGGGCCGCGAATTTCTTCGGATCGTTCGGGTAAGGTGGGCTCTAGATTTCTTACCAAAAACGCGATACGGCGCGGGGCGTCAAAGGTGACAAAAGGAGCATCAGGCAAGCCCACATTTTCCAGCATGACGGCAAAGGGTTCCCTCAGCTTGACTTCCTCCACCAAAAAACGGGCGGGAATTTCTTCGCTGTTTAATTCGAGCAGAAAATCAACCATGGGCGCTGTTCCCTTGTGCTGTATAGGCCTCGCAGCAGGCTTTGGCCAAGGCCCGAATGCGGCCAATGGTGCGGGCGCGTTCATTCACCCCAATCATGCCCCGCGCATCCATCAGGTTAAACAATTGGCTGGCCCCAATGGCCTGTTCATAGGCGGGCAAGATCAATCCCAGCCCGAGCAGACGGGGGCATTCCTTTTCTGCCGTTTCAAAGGCGTGTTTTAGGGCTGTGGGAT
>CANGYP010000084.1 GCA_947458235.1 Alphaproteobacteria bacterium | reverse complement strand
TATCCTCAATAAAACCTTCGGAAAATTCACCGAAGGCATCCAAATCTTCCAACGAAAAACCCACAAAGCCATCCAAACCTTAACGAAAGTTTATTGAATGACCCTGTCTTAGTTCTTAGTGGGTGTAAAGAACAAAAACCAAAATTCAGTTGATTTTTGTTCAGCTTTCCCACCCATTATGCCGTGCCGTGCCGTGCCGTGCCGTGCCGTGACATTTGTCACATTTTTTGGGGGTTTGGAAAAATATTTTTTGCGTCGGGGGGGGTGGGATCGTGTTGTGTGGTGCATCACTTTTGAATAATTATTTTTAAAATTTATTTATTATGCACTATTTCGCCCTCGATAGAAGGCAACCTCACCCCTGAGGCCATTGGCTTTCCTTTCCCGAAGGGAGGGGTTGAACCGTGCTGCCCTCCGAAAAGCCTTCTCCCTCTGGGCTATCCTATGCACACAAGTTCTAAAATTGGCTCTTTTCCAGCATTAGCGGGGTACAGCACCGCTGCCTGTTGCCCCCTTCTCCCGCGCAGCGGGGGAATAAGAATTTTCACGATAGAACGCCGTCATGGCGAGCGCCGGAGGCGCGTGGCCATCCAGCAGACATTATTTTTCTGGATCGCCACGCGCCTCCGGCGCTCGCGAAGACGACCGAGGGTGGGACATTGGCAAGTGTTTTTCACCCACCCATTTTTGGAAATAGCCAAAAAAAGAGAGGCGGGGGCCTCTCTTTGCTTAAGCTTGCACTGCGATTTTTATCGCAGTTTCAGGCATTCTATATTAATGCCTTTATAAAAATCCCACCTCGTGATAGAGGTTTGGATTTCGATGGCCGCACGGGCCGCCATGAAATCCAGACGATCTTGATCAGCAGATTCTTCAGACTCAGAAGAATCTGAAGAATCTGAAGAATCTGAAGAATCTGAAGAATCTGAAGAATCTGAAGAATCTGAAGAATCTGAAGAATCTGAAGAATCTGAAGAATCTGAAGAATTGAGCGGTACTAAAATTATCTTGTAGCAGTATGTGAGAAGCAAAGGCTCGGCCTCGGCTTCCACTTTAACGGCGGGGAAGTACGGTTGGAGAGCCTTAAGCTCCCGCAGGAGCTTTTTGTTGGGAGTGGTGCTGCGCCACTCCCAAGGGAAAAGTTTGACCATGGTTAAAATTAAGGTATGGTGGACTATCAAAAAAATCAATTGATTTTTTTGACTTTCTAAACAAAAATCAATTTGATCTTTGTTCAGCTTTCCCACCCATTATGCCGTGCCGTGCCGTGCCGTGCCGTGCCGTGCCGTGCCGTGCCGTGCCGTGCCGTGACATTTGTCACATTTTTTGGGGGGTGGAAAAATATTTTTTGCGTCGGGGGGTGGGGCGGGATCGTGTTGTGTGGTGAAGGGTGAGGACAGGGGCGATGGTGCAGAAAATCATCGATGATAATAATTGTCATTGTCCCCAAGGGATTGCGGTGTATAATCATCAACAATGGTGCATAAAGGATTCCCCCAAATGGCAACAGATCCAGACGATGATTGGCAGGAACGCTTTGAAGCCGCTTTGAAAAAAGCCGGCCCCATCATTGCGGAAACGATTATCAAAGATTCCCAGCGTTACGGAACGCCCTTGATTCTGCGGGATAAAGATGGTGCGCTGATGTTTTTAAACCCCTACACCTTCGCGCGTATCCCGCCCGAAGATTTTGAAAAACCCATCCCCTATCCCCTGCCGACCCAGATTCCAGATGATATCTGAGGGGGCATAACAAAGGGGGGGCGGGGGAGTAAGTCTTAATGATACCCAAAGTTGTTATTATAGTAGACGGTGTCGTAAAGCTCTGCGATCTGTTTGTCTGCGAGGCTATTGTTCTCTTTAAGAACAGGCATTTGATGAAGAAATGCCGCAATTCAAAAATGTGACATCCCTCACACTTCAGAAAAAAAATCCGCATCCCCCCACCGTGGGCGGGGCATGGCCCCCAGCGCGGTATGGTGATGCATCCACAGTCCATCATCGGTTAGGCAATCCCGTGTCGCCCGCACAAAATCGTCGGGGGTGGCAACGGCGGTGACGCCCGCGTGTTCGGGGATGGCCCCTACATCATAGCTGATAACGGGGGTTCCAGTGGCCAGCGCTTCCCCCGCGGCCAGACAAAAGGTTTCTGGCTTGTCCCACGGAAACACCACGCAGCGTAGTCGTCCCAAAATTTGGGGCAGTTGATCCCACCCCACCGTATCATGATGCACCACGCTGGGGTGATTCAGGGCTTGGGGGCCGTACAGGTGCAGTTGTGCCTCTGGGCAGTGAGGCAAAATCCGCTGGGTCCACATTGCAAAGTAATGATCCAACCCGCGGTACGGGTGGGTGATGTAGCCCACATGCGGCGGGGGGGCATGTGGGCGGGGATGGTGGGTAAAAACATCGGCAATCCCCAGCGGCATCACATGAACCCCATGCCAACGCAGAAGGGGTGACAGCGTGCGGGCGTGCCAGCGACTGCTGACAATCACGGGCATCTTCATGCAGATCAGGGGCCAAAGGCGTCCTTTGCGCATGGCCTTTTCCAGTGGTAAGGCATTGTGCAACCACAAAAATTTGCGCTCTGCGGGGACGTTCCATAATACATCGGGCTCATTCACTGCCAACGCTATATCAGCGGGGGGTCTATCCCGCAGCGGATACAACGTCACGGTGGGATAGGGCAGGGGGGCGGCCACCTGCGGCAGGTGCAGGCGCACGGTATGGCCAGCCTGTGTCAAAGCCGCCGCCCATTGCAGGACCGAGGATTCTATGCCCTTGATGGTTGGGCGTCCTAAATCCTCGGGCGTATAGGGAATGCGGGCGTTATGATAAAAGGCGATGGTGGTCATGATGACGCAGCGGGGGAGGGGGGCTTTAGCGGCGAGGCGCAGCCCCACCCCCCTGCATGTTGCAAACAATCCGTGAATTCAGGTTGATAAACTGTACATTCCCGTCAAACTCGTTGGTTAAACGCCCCCGCACCACGCATTCGTTCAGGGCGCGGCGGATGTTATTAATCAGGGGTGTGTTGGATGCGGCCTTGTTCACCTGACTGACATGCCAGAAAAAGGATCCCCACAACAATCCCACGAATAAAATTAAGGTGATGCGTTTGAGTCCTGTCATAAACTACTCTATCCCCGAATCAATCCACGTGGGTCCGCAGTCGATTTTGGCCTCCAGCCGGTGGGCACCGTAAAAATCCTCCACAACCCGACCAAAAACTGAACAGTTGTTCACGGCTTCTTTCACTTCGTAATAAAAATCCTGCGATTCTGCCCGCTGGGCATAGGAAAAATAATTGATGGCCCAAGCCCACAGGCCCGATACCAACAAAAATAATAAAATTGTATCGAAGCGCTTCATACAGGAACGGCGTTTTTTTGTGGCAAAGACTGACAGTAATGTGTGGCATCCAACGCCGCCATACATCCCATGCCAGCGGCTGTGATGGCTTGACGGTAAACGGGGTCACAGACATCCCCCGCCACAAAAACCCCCTTGATATCGGTTTTGCTGCTGTTGGGATGGTGCAATAAATACCCATAGTCATCTTGGGGCAGTTGCCCCTGAAACAGATCGGTGGCAGGTTTGTGGCCGATGGCGACGAAAACCCCCTCAACCTCCAAGATTTTTTCCCGCTGGGTTTTCAGGTCCCGCAGTTTTAATCCCGTGACGCCCACTTGGCTGCCGAGAATTTCCTCGGTCCCGTGGTTCCATAAAACGGAGATTTTGGGGTGGTTCAGCAGACGATCCTGCAAAATTTTCTCGGCCCGCAGTTGGTCGCGGCGGTGAATCAGGGTAACGTGGCTGGCATGGTTGGTTAAGTAAAGGGCCTCTTCCACGGCGGTGTTGCCCCCCCCGATGACGGCCACGGGGACATCCTTGAAAAACGATCCGTCACAGGTGGCGCAGGCGGAAACGCCTTGACCCATAAAGGTCTCTTCCCCTGGGATGCCAAGCCATTTGGCCTGTGCCCCTGTGGCAATAATCACGGCATCGGCGGTATAGGTTTCCCCCGAATCCCCCACCAAGGTTTTGGGATTGGCCCGTAAATCCACCTGCAAAATGGTTTCAGGGATGATGGTGGTGCCCACATGGTGGGCCTGTTGCTTCATTTGCTCCATCAGCCAAGGGCCCTGAATCCCCTCAGCAAAGCCCGGATAATTTTCCACATCGGTGGTGATGGTCAGCTGCCCGCCCGGCAAAGACCCCGTAAATAGTAACGGATTCAAATTAGCCCGCGCCGCATAAATGGCTGCCGTATAACCTGCGGCCCCAGAACCCAAAATACAAACTGGACGGTGCTGTCCCATGATCCAAAGCGTCCCCTTATGAACACACAATATAAAGGGGCACGCAAAGAAAAACAAGGGGCAGGTGGGGGTGGGTCAGGGCGATTGCATTAGAAATTGCATAATTCTAGGAGGAATTGAGGTTTCAGGAGGGCTTTACGCATGGTTCTTTTGATGGACATATTTTTTGGGCGTTTTTGGTGCAGGATATTCAGGGCCCATTTACGGATGAGGGCTAAATTTTCTGGTGCATTGCTTTTGTGGATACAAGCATTATCTTCATTAAAAACAACATCTAAAGACCAATGCAGCGTGTTTTCGATGCCCCAATGTTGGCGGACAGCGGCGGCAATGGTCTTTGGGTCGGCAGGCAAGCTGGAAAGAAAAAAACGTGT
>CANGYP010000083.1 GCA_947458235.1 Alphaproteobacteria bacterium | reverse complement strand
TTTCCTCCCCGCATCAAACGTCATCTCCTTGATAAACCAAGGACTTTCAACGCTCAGGGCCTGCTCAAAAATCTTTTCCATATCACTCTCCAGGATGGGGTTCCCTCAGAGCTATAGCACACTACCCACCCGTTTTGGGAAAGAGCCAGACACATAATGCGTGAAGACAGCCCACACGACCAACTAGAGCAGCAACTAGATCAGTTAAAGGGCTTTCTGGGTGCTGGCGTTGAGATTATCCCCCCTGACCCCTCCCCCAGCTTTGGAAATAAGGCATCTTTCAACATACCATCCTCTATAAACACTCGAGATTTTCTTGATCTTTTAAGGCACTGTGCCCCAACCAGCATGGGTTTTTGTTTGGATTATGATCAGGTACAGCTCTATGTATCTGAACCCGTAGAGCCTGAAACATGGGAAGCGTTTTCGCGCAATATGCGGGAGAAAAAAAAGGATTTTAAAACCCTTGGTTTTCAAGTGAACCCAGCCGCATTCCAAACACCGAACCCCAACGCACCTAGTCCGTTGACAAGAGCACTTTCTGGGGTTGCAGCAGCTCTATTTGCAGCGTTTGCCCTAACTCACTGTGTGATGGAACAATCACGGCAAAATAATTTTTCACCTGACCGTAATCCAAAACAGCCTCCTGAAGAAAACCTTGGAGAACAATCAGAAAGGCACGATCAAAAAAGCCTATTGGCCTTCTTTAACAATAACCGAGAAAGCGCACGCGGATAGTCAACACCGTTTTTGATCCGTTGGGGATCGTTTTTAAGAGATCCATTGACAATGAAAGCCCCCCCTCTCCCTTAGTCTTGGGGGAGAGGGGGTGCTGGAGAGCTCCTTGTTCCCCTCCAAAGGTGGGGCATGGATCTGCCCCCCAAACACACCACTCCCCACCCGATTCCCTACCCGATTTCCCCCCCCCTTGTATTCCCTGCGGGATGGCTTTAGCATGGTGTTATGAACCAGCCCCGCGTGACTCTGATTCCCTTTGCAGACAATCCCCTGATGCGGTGCATGGAGACTGTACAGGGGTTGGCGGGGGCCGATCCCCTGATGTTGCGGCGTCATGTGGTGGTATTGCCCACCCATCGGGCGGCGCGTTTTTTTCAGGATCAGGCACCAGAAACCTGTGTGTTGCCCCATATCCTGACCTTTGGGGATTATGATGCCCCCCTGCCTTGTCTGTGGCGTTTGCATCAATCGAACGCCCCGCGGGTTTTGGGGGAGGCGGAGAGTCTTCTGCGCCTAAGCCACCTGATTCACCAGCACCGCGCCCACGATGATCCTGCCCGTATTGCCCCTATGATGCGGGATGTTTTGCGGGATGCGGAAACGTACGGCGTGTCGCAGGACGCGCTGGAGGTTCTGACGCAGTATCCGCTGGCCAAACACTGGCAACAGAATCGGCATCTGATGGAGGTTGTGCTGCGCCATTGGCCCCAACATGCCAAGGATAACGGCGTTATGACCCCCACCCTAGCCCAGCGGTTTTGGTTGCAGGATGTGGTGGCGTTTGTGGCGGCAGGTGGCTATACGCTGCACATTGTGGGGTTTTTGAATGACAGCCCCCCGTTTTTGGAGGCCCTGAAGGCCTTGGGGCCCCATCTGCACCTGATCCTGCCGTGGGCGGGGGGGGACGAGAAACGCTGTGATGCTAAGGTCCGACGGATGCTGGGTGTTTTGGCGCCCGATGTGTTGGCGGAGGCACCCGCCTTTCCCACACCCCAAACGGATGTGTTTGGCTTTGCCCTGTGCCCCCAGCCCGAGGCCCCGCGCAGCATCACTCTGCACCGTTACGATCATGCCCTACAGGAAATCCGCACCACAGCCCTGAGCATCAAAAAAATCCGCACGGAGCAGCCCGAGCGCGTGGTGAGTGTGGTGTGCACCGATGCCATTTTTTTGCAGCATCTCAAGGCAGAGTTGCGACGGTATAACCTGATGCCCGATGATCCCGTGGGGACATTCTGGCGCAGCAGTCCCGAGGGGCGCTTTGTGTTGTTGTGGCTGGATGTCTTGACGCAGCCCCTGTCGCTGGTGCGTGTGGCGGATCTTTTGTTGCATCCCCTGATGGTGTGGAACGATGACAAAGGATCCCTGCGGCGTTTGGGCCGCGCCCTGCTGGATCATCATCGTGGCCATCTGGCTCTCCCCCCCCAACGGTTTGAGGATTTGCCATTGTATCAAGATGCCCCCGTTTTGCAGGCCATGGCCAGCGCCGTGGCCGCCTATCACAAAGCCCCGCACAGTCTGGCGGCATGGGATTGTATTCAGCGCACATTGGGGAGGTTTTCGGGGGATGTGTTGCCCCATGATGGCGCATGGCAAGAGATTGCTACGGACATGACGCGGGGGCTCGGATCTTTGATAGATCCTGTATCGCCCCGTTTTTTGGCGTCTATTGTGCGCAGTCGCATTGCCGAGACCATCCTGCCCACCGCCCAAGGACAGGATCCCCATATTCGCCTGATGGGGCTGTATGATGCCTATACCCTGAATCATGATGTGTTGATGATGCCCGTGTGTGTGGAAACGGTGGCCGAGCGTGCGGTGGAAACGCTGGCCCCCGTCCATGTGTTGCGGGCCATGGGCTTTCCCGTGGACGAGGACGATCCCCGCGATGCCATTATGGCCTTTTTGATGCACCAGCCCCAAGTCACCCTGAGTTATACAGCCACACCAAGCCGTGTGATCCAACGCCTGTTATGGTTTTATCCCGATTGTTTACGCCTCAGCCCCGAAGCGGGGCTGGACCCCGAAGGGCATCGCGCTTTTACTCCCGCCCCCTTGCCAGCCCCTTGCCCCCCGTTGTCT
The DNA here is from genome assembly GCA_947458235.1 of Alphaproteobacteria bacterium. Classification (GTDB taxonomy): domain Bacteria; phylum Pseudomonadota; class Alphaproteobacteria; order JAJTHO01; family CANGYM01; genus CANGYM01. Next base: position 1,928 of record CANGYP010000083.1, on the reverse strand, counting down.
GCGCGGCCCACCCAGTTTTCTGTGTCGGATATGGAGCTCTGGCAGCGTAACCCGTACGCTTTTTATGCGGTCAAGGTTTTAAACCTGCGGCCCCTGCGGTCTTTGCAGGGTGCGGCCACACCCGCTTTGTATGGGACCCTGATGCATCAGTTGTTGTATGCGTACATCATTCAGGGGCATCTGCGTGGCCCTTTTGAGGCCACCAAAGCCAAGGCCCTGTGCCATCATGTATTTTCAACCCTGAAATCACATCCCTTTTTGTTCTTATTCTGGACCACCAAGGCCATGACGCTGTTGAGGGCCTTTCACCAGCAAGAGCAAGACACCCCTTGGCACCCCACGGCGCTTGAGCATCGGGGGCAGTGTCAATGGACCGTGAACGGGCAAACCTATACCCTGACGGCACGGGCAGACCGTTTGGATGAAAATGCGCGGGGGGATGTGCGCGTTGTGGATTACAAAACGGGAACACCCCCGCCCCGTGGGGAGGTCATGCGCGGCTTGGTGCCCGCCCTGCCGTTGGAGGGGGTGATTTTGAAAAAAGCGGGATTCGCTGGCTTTGCCAGCAACACAACGGTTCGCGCCCTGACCTATACCCACCTGCGTGGTATCGAAGACGGCGTGCCCTTGATCAGCCATACCCTCTCCGCGGATATCGAGGCCTTAATCCAAGCCACAGAAACGTGGATGGTGGCCATGATCACGGCCTTTGCCGATCCCCAGCAACCCTATCTGTGCATCCCCCACCCTGATTTCCCCCCCGCCTATGATGAGTATGGGCATTTGGGGCGGGGGTGACAGAGGACGGAGCATGGACGGTACAGACTATTTCTGTTCCCCGTCTTACCCCCCCCCTTGCACCCCCACACAAGAGGGTGTATAGCTGCCCCCATGAATCTGTTTATCGTTGAATCACCGGCCAAGGCCAAAACCATCAACAAATATCTGGGCAGCAACTTTACGGTTGTGGCCAGTTATGGGCACGTGCGGGATTTGCCGTCGAAATCGGGGGCCGTGGATCCCGAAAAAGACTTTGCCATGATCTGGGAATCCGATGCCCGCGCCGCCAAGCAGATCAAAGCCATTGCGGATTTGGCCAAAGATGCCGAAAAAATCGTTCTGGCCACCGACCCCGACCGCGAAGGGGAGGCCATTGCGTGGCACCTGCACGAAATTCTGAAAAGCCGCCGTGTTCTGGGGAAAAAACCCGTTGAGCGTGTGGTGTTCAGCGAAATCACCAAAACCGCCGTTCAGGACGCGCTGGCCAAGCCGCGGTCCCTGAATCAGCCCCTGATTGATGCGTATTTGACGCGGCGGGCGTTGGATTATCTGGTGGGCTTTACGTTGTCCCCCGTGTTGTGGCGAAAACTGCCCGGCAGCAAATCCGCCGGACGGGTACAATCCGTGGCCCTGCGCCTGATTTGTGATCGGCAGGATGAAATTGATGCCTTTATTCCCCAAGATTACTGGACCATTCACGGGATCTTCACGGGGGAGGCCAAGGTGCCCTTTGCGGCCCGATTAAAGGTTTTTAACGGTGAAAAGGTGGAAAAATTCACCATCAAGGCCAAAACCGAGGCTATGGCGTGGGTCACAGACCTGAAAACCCGCCGCTATACCATCACCGATGTGCGCAAAAAGCAGGTCAGCCGCCACCCCGCCGCCCCCTTCATCACCTCCACCCTGCAGCAAGAGGCGGCCCGTAAATTGGGCTTTTCCCCCGCTCATACCATGCGCGTGGCCCAGAAACTGTACGAAGGGGTGAACGTCGGCGGCGACACGGTGGGGTTAATCACCTATATGCGAACCGACGGCACGCAGTTATCGGGGGAGGCCATTGGTCAAGCCCGCGCCTATATTGAAAAACACATGGGGGAAAGCTATCTGCCCAAATCGGCCCGCGCCTATACCAGCAAAGCCAAAAACGC
>CANGYP010000082.1 GCA_947458235.1 Alphaproteobacteria bacterium | reverse complement strand
CCCAACGCCCGAATCAGTTGATCCACGCCGATGGGGGTGGTGTCCAGCATGGCCAAAACGTCATCGCGGGCGGCGTCCATGTCTTCGGTGCGGACGTGTTTCATGGTTTGCCAGATATTCCACGGATCGTCGTTGTTTTGATCCTGCAGCAACGGGGTTTGGATGCTTTGGGATTCCAATAGGGCAATGACATCCTCAGGCCCTGTGACCAGATGGGCGCCCTGTTTGATCAAGCTGTTGGTGCCGGCGGCGCGGGGATCGCTGGGGGACCCGGGCACGGCAAACACCAAACGATCTTGGGCCTTGGCCATGCGGGCGGTGATGAGGGAGCCCGAGCCCTCGGTGGCCTCCACCACTATCACGGCCGACGATAGTCCCGCCACAATGCGATTGCGCCGCGGGAAATCATGGGCATACACGGGCGATCCAAAGGGCCGCTCGCTAACCAGCAATCCCCTTTCCCCGATTTGCTGAAACAGGGGGGTGTGCTTGGGCGGGTAAATGTAATCCAATCCCCCAGGCAAAACGGCGAGGGTTCCTGTGTCCAAGGCCCCCTCGTGCGCGGCCCCGTCAATGCCCAGCGCCAAACCAGAAATGATGGGGTATCCAGCCTTCCCCAAATTTTGGGCCAAAAGGCGCGTGTAATTCATGTTGTTCAGCGACGCCCGCCGCGTGCCCACAATGGCCACCCCCGTTTTGGATAACAGGGATACCTGCCCCCGCAAAAACAACAGCGGCGGACAATCCGCAATATCCCGCAGCGCACGGGGAAAGGCATGTTCGTTATACAACATCACCTGCGCCCCTGTGGCGTGGCACAGCTCCATTTGTTTGGTCACATCCCCCACAGCCGGAATCAACAGGGGTTTTTTCCGCCCCCCCCGCTTGGCGTAGTCGGGCAGGGCCAACAGGGCTTTTTCCGCCGTGCCATGCCGGCCAATCAGTTGAAAAAACGTGGCCGGCCCCACATTTTCCGTCATAAACAACCGCAGCCATGCGGTTTTTTCTTCTGGGGAAATTGTGTCATACAGTTTCATGGCGTGGCTTTCTTACTCAGATCAATGGGGGATTCTTGGCCTTGGCGTAAACGGCGGATGTTATCCCGATGACGCCACACCACCAATGCAGAAATGGCCACCAGCGGCACCATCCCGCCCCAGCCCATCACCACCCCAAACACCACCGGCATCACCGCCACACTCACCAACGCCGCCAAAGAGGAATACCGAAACACAAACGCCATCCCCAACCACACAACGGCAAAATATCCCCCCAAAATCAAACTAATCCCAGCATACACGCCTAGGGCCGTGGCCACACCCTTGCCACCCCGAAATTTCAAAAACACGGGAAAACAATGCCCCAACACAACACACAGGCCCAGCCATGCCTGATCCTGCGGACGATCCGCCAGCAGCATGATGGGAACCATGGCCTTGGCCATATCCAAAAACAGGGTCATGGCGGCGAGGCCCTTGTTTCCCGTGCGCAAAACGTTGGTGGCCCCGATGTTGCCGGACCCGATGGCCCGCACATCCCCCAACCCCGCAAGGCGCGTTAGAATCAGTCCAAAGGGCACCGATCCCAACAGATAACAGAAAAACGCCAGCGCAATCATACCCCTATAGCGGCAAAGCCAAGGTTTTCTGGGACTTAAGGACCTTCATCACCTTTTCAGAGGGCTGGGGCACGGCGGTGAGGGTGCGTTGATCCGGAATGCGTTTTTTGTTCATTAGCAGATCCAGCAGCGTGCCCAGCTCAGCCTTTAGCTGGTGCCGGTGGACGATGCGATCCACCATGCCGTGTTCCAGTAAGTATTCGGCGGTTTGAAATTCTTCGGGCAGGTGTTCGCGGATGGTTTCCTTAATCACGCGGGCACCAGCAAAGCCGATGATGGCTTTGGGCTCGGCCAAGGTAATGTCCCCGATCATGGCAAAAGAGGCCGTCACCCCTCCCGTGGTGGGATCCGTCAGCAAAACCAGATAGGGCAACCCCGCATCCTTTAACCGCTGAATGGCCGCCGTGGTGCGGGCCATTTGCATCAGGGAAAACATGCCCTCTTGCATACGGGCCCCGCCAGAGGAGGGAATGACAAGAAGGGGTTTTTTGTGCTGCACCGCGTATTCGGCGGCCTGCACCAGAGCCTCCCCCGCCGCAATACCCATGGACCCGCCCATAAAGAAAAAGTTAAACGCCGCCACCACCAAATCCTGTCCCCCGATGGTGCCGATGGCCACCTGTACCCCGTCAGAGGTTCCTTGCTGGGTCTGGGCGTCTTTCAGGCGTTCGCTGTATTTTTTGGTGTCTTTGAATTTCAGGGGGTCATGGGGAACGCGCTTGATTTTCAGCAGTTCATACTGCGCCCCAAACAGCAAGGAAAACCGCATATCCGGCGTTATACGGCCATGGTGTCCGCAGTAATGGCAAACGTTGTGGTTGGCTGTCCATTCTTTGACATATACCAACTTTTCACAGGCGCGGCATTGATGCCACAGGTTGTCTGGCAACTCTTTTTTGGGCTGGACAATGGCCTGAATTTTTGGGCGAACAAAACGCGTTAACCAACTCATAAATCTATCCTTTTTTTGAAAAAGTATAAGTAGACTGGCAACAGTCTTCAATAAACACTTGAACATCAGGATGCAGAGTCTCCCCCATCAACAGGGGATGGGTTCTGGCATAAAGATTCACAAATGCCGACCCCATCACCACCCCATCCGCAAAAGTAGCCACATGGGCGATATCGTGGGGGGTTTTAATGCCAAACCCCAAAACAACAGGCACATGGGATTGTTTTTTAGCGGTTTCGTATAATATTCTTAATGTACCCGTCAGGGCTGTGGCCTTTCCCGTAATCCCCACACGCGCCACCAGATAAACAAAACTGTTGGGATCACACGATGACAAAATGGCCGCCTGACGGTCTTTGGGGGTTAAGGGGGTCATCAGGGGAATCAAGGGCAAAGCGGGATGGGTAAAGGCCCCTTGTTCCTCCATCGGCACATCCACCAACAGCAGGGCATCCACCCCCGCGTGGCTGGCTTCGTTGCAGAACATCTCGGTCCCATAACGGTAAACTGGGTTGGCATATCCCATGAATACCAAGGGAATATGGGCGTATTTTTGCCGGAATCTGCGAATCATGGCAAAAATATCGGAAAAGGAGGCGGGGTTTTTCAACGCACGCAAACCCGCCGCCTGAATCACAGGACCATCAGCCACGGGATCAGAAAACGGCAGGCCCAGTTCAATGGCACCACACCCCAAATCGGCCAGAGCGCACAGCAAACGCTCTGTGGTGGCCAAATCGGGATCCCCCACCATCAGATAGGGGATAAAAGCCGCGCGGTTTTCCCGTTTCAAACGGGCAAAGGTTTCAGGGATGCGCTTCATGACAGGTCTATCCCTAAGGCATCAGCGATGGTCAAAAGATCTTTATCCCCACGACCACACAGGTTCATCACCAGAATATCATCCTTGGGCAGGGTGGGGGCTAGCTTTTGAACAAAGGCGATGGCATGAGCGGGCTCCAGGGCGGGCAAAATCCCCTCCATTCTGGCGCAGTACTGAAAGGCGGCCAAGGCCTCTTTGTCGGTGGCGGTTTCATAGTGCACGCGCCCCGTGTCTTTCAGATAGGCATGCTCTGGCCCAATGCCTGGATAATCCAGCCCCGCGGCGATGGAATGGGCGTTTTTGATTTGTCCTTGATCATCCTGTAACAAATACGTCATGTTCCCATGCAAAATCCCCGGAGTGCCCATGGTGAGGGAGGCTGCGTGGTGGTCTGTGTTTATACCAGAACCGCCAGCCTCCACTCCATACATGGCCACAGGATCATCCAAAAAGGGATGAAACAGCCCCAACGCATTGGATCCCCCGCCCAAACAGGCCACCAGATGATCTGGCAAACGGCCCAGATGCTCCATGGATTGCCAGCGCAGTTCCCGCCCGATCACCGATTGAAAATCCCGCACCATGGTGGGATAGGGATGGGGTCCTGCGGCGGTTCCGATCAGGTAATACGTATCTTCGGCATGTTCCGCCCAATCGCGCATGGCTTCGTTCATGGCGTCTTTTAGGGTTTTGTTGCCCGTTTCCACGGGTTTGATTTCCGCCCCCAGCAGGGTCATACGCATGATGTTGGGGCGCTGACGGGCCACATCCTTCGCGCCCATATAAATGGTGCAAGGGATATTAAACAACGCGCACACCGTGGCGGTGGCCACACCGTGCTGACCCGCCCCCGTTTCCGCAATAATACGCCGCTTGCCCATACGCTGGGCCAGCAGAATTTGCCCCAAACAATTGTTGATTTTGTGGGCACCGGTGTGATTGAGCTCGTCCCGTTTAAAATAAATCTGCGCCCCGCCCAAATCATCGGTGATGCGTTTGGCATGCCACAAGGGACTGGGCCGTCCCACATAATCGCGAAACAACAGACTCAGCTGGTTTTGAAATTCATCGTCATCTTTGACCTGCGCATAGGCCGTATGGACCTCGTGAATCAGAGGCATCAAAAGCTCGGAAACAAACTGACCGCCATAAGGGCCAAAGGTGCGCTGAACCATTATCTACAAACACCAAACAATTGCTTTCATCAGCGGCACTATACGGACCTGCCCTTAAAATGTCAAATCCAGTCAAAATGCTGTCAAAGCAAATTAGGGCCTGTCATCATTTGAGCCAGATAACCGAGGCGACGAGGTGGATGGCACCCAAAAAATTGCAGGCGGTTTTGTCATAACGTGTAGCAATGCCTCTGTATTGTTTGAGTTTTTGGAAGAAATTTTCGATCAAGTGCCGCCATTT
>CANGYP010000081.1 GCA_947458235.1 Alphaproteobacteria bacterium | reverse complement strand
ACAACGATTCTGCTAAACTTTTTTTCACCCTTGACCCCATGGTGCACCCCCTTTTTTTTGCACCAATTCTAACCTACCTTTTTCCAAAAACACAAATCATTAATGGATTTTTGTTGAATGACCCTGAAGGTCTTTAGGGCGTGTCATCATTTGCTCAAAAGCGGCTTTGCCCGTATTCTGGGCTGCGAATCCTGCCAAAAAACAGTCAATATACGTCCAGTATATCGACCATTTTTTGCCAGTTTCTCGCCTCAGCATCCAGAAAAATCCATCTTTCTCGCTTAAATGATGACACGCCCTAGGATTTGGCCTCTGCGGCAGGGATGACAAACACGCGTTCGCCTTGAATCCTGAGCCGATCGTCGCAGTACCATTTCAGGGCTTGCACATAGGTTCTGTGTTCAAGGGGCAAGAGTCTTTGAGCGAGCGTATCCTCGGTATCATCCGCAAAAACGGGGGTAGTGGCTTGTAGGATAATGGGGCCTTCATCCATGGCGGGACGTACAAAATGAACGGTACAGCCTGTGACCTTCACACCAGCCGAGAGGGCTTGGCGCTGGGCATTCATCCCCTTAAACGCTGGCAATAAACTGGGGTGAATGTTGAACACACGATCCCACCATGTGTCCACAAAGCCCGCCGTGAGAAGCCGCATGTATCCCGCCAGACAGACCCCCTGAACATCGTGTTTCTTCAAAAGGGCGGTGATATGGGCATCCCGTTCTTCGGGGGTGGCGTTGGGCAGCACATAATAGGGAACGCCTGCATTTTTGGCCCGCTCGCCCGCAAACGCTCTGGCATTGCTGGAAATCACACAGGCCACCCGTCCTGCCACAACGCCTTGGGCGCAGGCATCCAAGATGGCCTGTAAATTGGAGCCATAGCCCGACACCAAAACACCCAAAGGCTTGAGGGATCCCTGCATGACCATAGGGTTACGGAATTTTGGGTGTCACACAGGCAGAGCGGGCCTGCAATTCGCACACGCTGCGACGGGTGGCCTCAGCCCAAAACGTCAAAGCCTTTTCCAAGTCATGCCAAGAATTCAAAGTTTTTTCCCCGATCCCTTTACCACCGAGGCGGCGATCTTGCGCGGCGGCCAAAATCTCGCCCGTGCCACCGTCCATCATTGTGGCTTCCACAGCCACTTGGCCCTGATAGCTGGGCTTATCGGAAAAATACGTATAGGCCGACGTTGTGACCGAGGCAAGCGGCACAACCGTGGAAATGGCATTCATGGTGGGATTGGGCTTCTCCAAATCGGTGATGGCCGCTGTCATGACCAAAACATCTGGGCCGGGGCTGGCAACCAGCGTCAAATCTTTGGAAAGCTCGGATCGCAATTTGTCATAAAACTGATCGGCAATCACTTTGGCATTTTTACGGCCGACATCTTCCAGACGATCATCATCCAAGTACACCACGATGGGATTCACCAAAACCTTGGTAAAGCGTTTCATATAGGCTGGTTTTTGGGCATGATCGCTTTTGTAGAGCCGCAGGGCCCGCGTATCATCATCAGTATTGGTTTCCATTTGGCTATAAAGGGCAGGATCCAAAAACCCACTGTTATAGACCGTGTCCGCCCGTTTGGTGCTACAAGCTGCTAAAAACACCATCAAAGAGAGCGTCAAACACAAAGAGAACTGCCGCATCATCATGGATCACCTGCATGTATTGAGTAGGAAGGAAACAAGATAAAAATCTACGATACAGTACCCGAAAAAATCCAAAAAGAAACAGAATTTCTAGACACCGCCTTTCTAGGCTTGCCTCTTGCGTATCAACCCAAAGCAGAAGCAGTATGAAAAGGGCACCTCTATTAACCGTCATTGCGAGCGTAGCGAAGCAATCCAGAAATGCCACGATCGAGAAAACTGGATTGCCGCGCCTCCTCCGGAGGCTCGCAATGACGGTATGAGAAAAGTTTAGTAAGACATGAACAGCCCTACCCTGTTGCATGAAGTCCTTGCCCTTTAAGAGGGAGCTTGGTACAGTGCACTCCTTTTTATAGAGACTGTTTGGGCTGGTATGCGTAAAAAAAACCCATCAAAATCATCGTCAAAAATGAAAGCCAAGGGCTCATCCACAGAGCCTGCGGGGCCTGCTGGGAAAAATTCGGCGGTGATCGCGGGGGGCACGGACAATGCGGCCCAAAATCGCCCCTCAAATCGCTTGGGGGCCGCTGAGTTTATTCGTCTGACACGCGCAGAGCTTGGGCGCATCACATGGCCAACACGCAAAGAAACCACCATAACCACGGTGATGGTCTTTGTGATGGTGGCGATTTTGTCTCTATTCTTTTTTCTTGTGGACCAAGGATTATCTTATGGTATAAAGATTCTTCTTGGCTGATCGTTATGACGATTCGGCCCTTCTTTATTATTGTTCAAAACGTGCAGGATATTATGACAGCGTCCAAAACCACAACGCCCGCGCCTAAGGGACGGTGGTATGTTATTCAGGTTCACTCGGGCTTTGAAAACAAAGTCGCCGAATCCATTCGGGAACAGGCTGTGGAGAAGGGGCTGGATGACGAAATTTTTGATGTTGTTGTGCCTGTTGAGGACAATCCAGATGTAAAAAAAGGCCCCAAAGTCCATACGGAGCGGAAATTTTTCCCTGGCTATGTTCTCATTAACATGGTGATGACCGATCCCGCATGGCATATGATTATGGACAACAAACGGGTTGTTAATTTTCTAGGGGGTGGGGCAAAAAGTAAGCCTGTCCCCCTAAGCAAAGCGGAATCGGATCGTTTGCTGGGGCATATCCAAGGGGGCTTCAAGGAAGTCCGTCGCGGTGTAATCTTTGAAATTGGTGAAAACATTCGCATTATTGATGGCCCCTTTGAAAACTTCACCGCCACGGTAGAAGATTTAGAGGAAGGTCGCCAAAAGCTAAAAGTCTCTGTGTCCATTTTCGGGCGCAAAACCCCCGTAGAGCTGGATTACAGCCAAGTTGAAAAAATTTAAAATCAGGATGACGCATTATGGCCAAGAAAATTACAGGATATATTAAGCTGCAGATCCCTGCAGGCAAAGCCAATCCCGCCCCCCCTGTGGGTCCAGCGCTGGGTCAACGCGGTGTGAACATTATGGAGTTTTGCAAAGCCTTTAATGCCGAAACCCAAAAACTGGAAGCGGGTATGCCCATCCCTGTGGTTATCACCGTGTATGCGGATCGCAGCTTTAGTTTTGTGACAAAAACGCCCCCTGTCAGCTATTTTTTGAAAAAAGAGTCTGGTTTAGCCAAGGGATCCTCTACCACGGGTCGTGGTTTTGTGGGTCAAATCAAGCGTAGCCAGATTTTATCCATTGCGGATAAGAAAATGCAGGATTTAAACGCCCACGACCGCGACGCCGCCGCTCGGATGATTGCTGGATCGGCCGTTTCCATGGGCCTAGAAGTCATCGAAGATTAATCACAAAGGACAGTGTTATGGCAAAAACAGGAAAACGTATGCGTGCTGCCCTTCAGGGCGTTGACACCGTTAAAGTGTATGGTCTGGACGAGGCCCTGCAAATTCTCAAAGACAATAGCAAAGTCAAATTTGATGAAACCGTCGAAGTGGCCTTGATGTTGGGTGTTGATCCTCGCAAAGCCAACGAAAACATCCGTGGCATGTTGACCCTGCCCCACGGCAGAGGTGGCAAGCAAGCTCGCGTGGCGGTTTTTGCCCGCGGAGCCAAAGCCGATGAAGCCAAGGCTGCTGGGGCTGACATTGTGGGTGCGGAGGATTTGGTTGAGGTGATCCAAGGCGGTACCATTGATTTTGACGTGTGCATCGCCACGCCAGACATGATGGCGTTGGTGGGACGTTTGGGGAAAATTTTGGGCACAAAGGGATTGATGCCTAACCCGAAACTTGGCACCGTCACCATGAATGTGACCCAAGCCGTTGCCGATGCCAAAGCTGGACAGGTAGAATACCGCACGGAAAAAACGGGGATTGTTCACGCACCCTTTGGCAAAGTTAGTTTTGATCTGGTGAAACTGCGGGAAAATTTTCAGGCTCTGTATGATGCCATTCAACGGGCCAAACCCGCCGACATGAAGGGCACCTATATCAAAAAAATGACCCTCTCTTCCACCATGGGTGTGGGCTTGACGGTGAAAATTTAGGGGATAGTGCCGATGGTGTGCATAACGTACAGGCAATCACGTCATCGTGGGGCTATATCCCCTTCCTCACCTGCTGGGAAAGCATGAGCGCCGTCCTTGCCTTTGTATAGATTGACGGCATGCCTCATTGGGTCCGATGATGAGCAGAAGACATGCTGAAGGATCACGAAAACAACGTCAATCCATCATTCAAAACCTGATTCCCCTGTCGGAGCGCCCAGAAAAGGCCAACAATCGCTCGGAGATCGGCCATTTTGAGGGCGATTTGATCATCAACCTAGGTGGCAATGTGGCCGTTTTGGTCCAGCGGGTTCTGCCCTACACCTTTGCCATAAAAAATTCATCAAAACATTTCGTCATTGCGAGGAGCAACGCGACGAAGCAATCTAGGGTTTCCTCGCGCTGAAGCCTTTCTGGATTGCTTCGCTACGCTCGCAATGACGGTTAATAGAGGTGCCCATAATACGCATAGGATGCCACAGGATGTGACACATGTCATCGTTTGGCCATGAAGAGTTAAAAAAAACAGGGGACGCAGGAACAATCTAACGTCCGTCCTCTCAGGGCGATTGCATTAGAAATTGCATAATTCTAGGAGGAATTGAGGTTTCAGGAGGGCTTTACGCATGGTTCTTTTGATGGACATGTTTTTTGGGCGTTTTTGGTGCAGGATATTCAGGGCCCATT
>CANGYP010000080.1 GCA_947458235.1 Alphaproteobacteria bacterium | reverse complement strand
ATTTTTCTTTCTGTGTCAAGGGGTGCGCTACGCCGGTTTCGGAAAAAATCATCCTCGGTTCAGCCTCTGCCGAGGCCTCACCTTGCGGTATTTTTCCCGCCCCGCCCCTTGACACAGAAAGAAACCTGCCCCACCCCGCCCCGTTCTTTCCCATCACCTGTTTTAGAAATGAACAGCCTTGGGGGTCACACAGGGGTCACATGGGGGCCTTGCACCATCAGGACCTTGGTGATAGGGTGGCCGCTACCTTTGTCGGAGCCTGCGCTATGCCTGTCCCTGTCCTGCAAATGCCCCTATCGGGGGATGTAGCGCAAACTATCAATCCTTGGACGTGGTGGAATCAGGCTGTGAATCAGCTGGGTGGGCAGTTTGGCCTAATCAATATCAATACCATGGCCAGCGGTGATGGTGCTCTGGAACAAGAGATTGTTCAAAATGTAGCCAGTTACGGCAAACAATTGGGGCGTATGATGGATGTTTTGAGTGTCCTGATTGCCACAGGGGGCGTCCTGCACAATCTGGATCCCGCCCAGCAGCAAGCCATAAAGGCGTTTCAAGATATGGCCGCCCAAATTGCCACCACCAAGCAAACCCATACCTATACTCTCTCTGCCATGGACACCCAGCGGTTTTTAGATCAATTGATGGCCTTGAAATCCACCAACCCCAGCCTTTACGAAACCCTGCGCCAGCAGATTATGGCCGCCATATGTTGCTGATGAACAGGGATCGGCGTTTAACATAGGTCAGGCATGGGTCTTCGGAGATGAGGGATGATGAATTTTTTAAACTGTTTGTTGTATAGCGGTTATAATCATTTCTGAAACCTCCGAAAAGGACACCAGCATGACAAAACGCCAAACAGGGATTTTTACGGCCACCATTTTTGTATCCGCGTTTTTGTTGTTTTTGGTGCAACCCATGTTTGCCAAAATGCTTTTGCCTGTTCTGGGCGGAACGGCGGCGGTTTGGACAACGTGTATGTTGTTTTTTCAGGTGATTTTGTTGGCGGGCTACATGTATGCCCATTTGTTGACAAAACACCTGCCTTTTAAAGGTCAGATTGCGTGCCATCTTGTCCTTGTGCTGTTGGCGTTTTTACAGTTGCCTTTGCCCGCCCCTGATATGCAGGTGTCCCCGACGCAACCGGTTTTGTGGCTGCTGACGTTTGCCCTCACCAGCATTGGGTTGCCGTTTTTGATACTGTCTGCCTCGGCTCCCCTGTTGCAAAGTTGGTTTTCGCGGACACATCATCCCCATGGTCATAATCCCTATTTTCTGTATGCGGCCAGCAATCTGGGCAGCATGGTGGCGTTGCTGGGATATCCGTTTGGGATTGAAGCCCTCATCGGCCTTACGGAACAAAAGCATCTCTGGACCCTAGGGTTTGGGGTGTTGATGGCGTGTTTCGGGGTTGCGGCGGCCATTGCATTTTTCCAGCGTAACCCACACGCCCACACAGAAAAAACACAGGGCAATTCTTGGTCCCAAAGAGTGTTCTGGATGATTTGCGCGGCGTTGCCATCCAGTTTGATGCTGGGGCTGACGTCCTTTGTATCTACAGATATTGCCCCCATTTCATTGTTTTGGGTGGTCCCTCTGGCGTTGTATTTGTTGACGTTTATTATCGTGTTTGGGTTTGGGCAACGTGTTCCCCTAAAACCTGTGGGTATCTTGGCCCTGATGGGGTCTGTTCTGGGGTTTGGGATGTTTGTGTCTTCTGACGTTTATGGGTGGACGCTATCTTTTTACGTTTTGATTGTGTTGCATGTTTTGGTGTTCTTTTTCATCGCATGGTTTTTTCATGGGCAGTTGGCCGCATCGAAACCCTCAGCCACCCATCTGACGGATTTTTATGTGTGGATGTCCGTGGGGGGGATGTTGGGCGGGGTGTTTAATGCGTTGGTGGCCCCTGTTGTGTTTCGATCAACCTTGGAATATCCATTGGTTTTCCTTGTGTCGGCGTTTTTGATTTACAAATACCTGCGGCATGGGGGGTGGACACTGGCTTTTTTTAACAAAGAGGCGGTTTCTGTCATGATTTTTGTCCTGTTTGTGGGCCTAGGGAAGGATTTTCTGTTTTCCAAAATGGGGGATGTCATCCATCAAGACCGCAGTTTTTACGGCAGCATCACCATTCGACAATCAAGTGACGCAGAGACCAAACGGGTGGTTCATGTTTTATCCCATGGAACCACAACCCACGGAGCACAGGTTATGACCCCCAAAGGGGAACAAAGCGTCCCCCGTGGCTATTATTACCGCGAAGGCTTGTTTGGCGAGGTTATGCAGGGGTACGTTCTGCACAATCCCAATCCGGCCAATTTGGGTATGATCGGTCTGGGATCGGGGGCCATGTCCACCTATAGCCGGCAAGGGGATCATCTCACGTTTTACGAAATCGACCCCGCCGTTGTGGCCATCGCCCAAAATCCGGAGTATTTTACCTATTGGCAGAATGCCAAGGGGACAAAAACCATCGCTCTGGGAGATGCCCGTTTAAAATTACACGATGCCCCCGATCATCATTATGACGTTTTGGTGGTGGATGCCTTTTCCAGCGATGCGATTCCCGTTCATTTGCTCACCCAAGAAGCCATCACCCTGTTTTTGAAAAAAACAAAACCCACAGGGGCCATTGCCATTCACATCAGCAATCGTTATTTGGATTTGCAAAAGGTGATTGCCAATTATACCCTGCCTGCGGGATATGCCTCCTATTGTGGTTCGCACGCGATGACGGAAAGACAGACGTTGGAAAAGGACTTCAAATACGCCCATATCCTGTGTTTGATTGCGCGGGAGGATAGTTTGCCCGCCACCATCAAAACCAATCCCGCTTGGAAAAAAACCATCCCTGATCCCACATTTCGTCCTTGGACGGATGATTATTCCAATGTGTTTGGGATTTTTCGTTAGGCCGTGTCATTATTAAAGCGAGAAACTGACAAAAAACGGTCGATAGACTGGACCTCTATTGACTGTTTTTTGGCAGGACGCGCAGCCTAGCGTACGGGAAAAGCGGCTTTGGGGGTAATGATGACGGGCCCTAACTGTTTTTAAAAAGCTGGACCTTTTCCATCCCTAAAGCCCATTTAAACACCCACCTTTGCAAAATCAAGAGGGATCGTGTAGGGTTGAGGATACCAAGGAACGTTTAGGGTCATTATGGCGATAAAATACCACACCCCAAAGGATTTTGAGGGCATGCGCCGCGCGGGTCATCTGGCGGCGCGGGTTTTGGATTATATTGGGGATTTTGTGGATGTGGGGGTGTCAACGGAACGTTTGAATCAGCTGTGCCATGATTATATTGTGCAGCATGGTGCCATTCCTGCGCCCCTGAATTATAAGGGCTTTCCCAAATCCATTTGTACCTCGGTGAATCACGTGGTCTGCCATGGGATTCCCTCGCCAGAGAAAATTTTACACAATGGGGATATTCTGAACATTGATGTGACGGTGCTTGTAGATGGCTGGCATGGGGATACCTCCCGTATGTATATGGTTGGCAAGCCCAAGGGGCAGGCCAGAAAATTGGTGGAGGTCACATATGAAGCCATGATGCGGGGCATTGAACAGGTTAAACCTGGGGCCCATTTGGGGGATATTGGGTATGCCATTCAGTCCTACGCCGAATCCTTTGGGTTTTCTGTTGTGCGGGATTTTTGCGGGCATGGTATCGGTAAGGTTTTTCACGATGCCCCCAGCGTTTTGCATTATGGCCGCAAAAGTGAGGGGTTGCGTCTGGAAGAGGGCATGTTTTTCACCATCGAGCCCATGATCAACGTCGGCACGTGGCGGGTGAAGGTGTTATCGGACGGCTGGACTGCCATCACGCAGGACCGGAAACTGTCCGCCCAGTTTGAACATACGCTGGGCGTCACCGCCAGTGGGCATGAAATTTTTACGGTATGACGCCCGTTACGGTTTTTTTGGGCTTGGGTAGCAATCAGGGGGATCGGGCATCCTATCTGATGGGCGCGGTGGAGGGTATTCGGCAGTTTTGCAGCAACGTACAGGTCTCCTCTTTCTGGGATACGGATCCCATGTATGATGTGCATCAGCCCCGTTTTTTGAATGCCGTGGTGCGGGGAGAAACATCCTTGCCCCCTCGGGCCTTGCTGTGGTCCTGTCAACAGCTGGAACAGCAGGCTGGCCGACGCCGGACATCACCCAAGGGGCCCAGAACACTGGACATTGACATATTGTATTATGGGGGACTCATTGTATCAGATCCCGATTTAACCATACCCCACGCCCTGCTGCACGAGCGTCCTTTTGTCCAAGGCCCCCTGAGGGAGATTGCGCCCCATCGCTGTGTTCATGGGCGATACCAGAGTGCACCCACGAACAGTGATCTTCACCCACCAAGCGGCGTTAGGAAAGCGGCGTCCCCAAGCCCCGTTCAATATAATAACGTATCAAACGTTGATACGGAATATGCCGTTGTTTAGCCTCATTTTTTAGGGCATCCAGCTGGTTTTTGGGCAGGCGCATGGTGATACGCGCTGTTTTGTCTTGCAGTTCAAAATGCGTTTCCTGAAATGGGGACAGATCGTACTGCGTTAAATCGGCGGTATCGATGAAATTCTCGGCGTCTTTGTCAGTTTTTAGGGGGGGAATGGGCTTGGGTTTCATCTAAATTATTGAATTATTTGAATTTAGCGAAAAATGGTTTTCATGCTAAGGTGATAAAAAGAGGGATCAGAATACGCTTTTGCTTGTTCTGAATAAGAGCACCAGGCGGTGTCTAACGCGAAGTGCAACACCCTTTGAGAGCGGCGGAAAAGGCCTCGTTTGGGGTTTTGTAGTCGAGGCATTTTCGTGGGGTATTGTTCATTTGTTCAGCGATTTGGTCAAGTTCTTCTTGCGTAAGGTCAGAAATAT
>CANGYP010000079.1 GCA_947458235.1 Alphaproteobacteria bacterium | reverse complement strand
GTGCAAACCAAGGGGCGCCTGAGCAAGCCCGAAGACTTTGAAACCATCATTGTCAAAACCGGCAAGAACGGCCAGCTGGTGCGCCTGAAAGACATCGGTCGTGTTGAGTTGGGGCTGGATAATTACAACACCCGCAGTTATTTGGGAAAAAAATCCGCTGTGGGGATTTTGGTGTATCAGTTGCCAGGATCCAACGCCCTGGAAACCGCCGCATCCATTGAAAAGAAAATGGCCGAACTGTCCAAAGATTTTCCCAAGGGCATGGCCTATGACACGGTGTATAATCCCACCCAATTTGTGTCTCAATCCATTGATGCCGTCTATACAACGTTTCTTGAGGCCATTGTGCTGGTGGTGCTGGTGATCCTGTTGTTCTTGCAAAACTGGCGGGCGGCGGTGATACCCATTGTGGCCATTCCGTTGTCGTTGATCGGGACGTTTTTGGTGATGCAAGGACTGGGCTATTCCATTAACAATTTGACCCTGTTTGGGATGATTTTGGCCATCGGGATTGTGGTGGATGATGCCATTGTGGTGGTGGAGAATGTGGAGCGTTTGCTGGCCGAGGGTCTGTCCCCCCGTGACGCTACGCGCCAAACGATGGACGAGGTGGGCACAGCGCTGGTGGCCATGGGGTTGGTGTTGGTGGCGGTATTTTTGCCCGTGACGTTTATCAGTGGGATTTCTGGGCAGTTTTTTAAACAGTTTGCCGTGGTGATTGCGGTGTCCACCATGTTTTCGGTGTTGGTGTCGTTGACGCTCAGTCCCGCGTTGGCGGCGTTGCTGCTCCGTCCCTCCCATGGTCACGACCATGCCGTGCGGGCCCCTGGGATGTTGCCTAATCCTTTTGCGTGGCTGTGTTTTTATTTTAACCGATTTATGGGGGTTTTTTCTCAGCGTTATGGCAACACCGTGGCCCGCGTGACCCGCATCGGGGCGCTCATGCTTTTGATTTATGGGGCGTTCATGGGGGTGACGGTTTTGGGTTTTCGGGATGTGCCCACAGGTTTTATTCCGCGGCAGGATCAGGGATATTTTATTGTGGCCGTGCAGTTGCCCCCTGGGGCGTCCATGGATCGCACGGATGCTGTGGTGCAACAGGTCATTGATCGCCTGCTGAAGGTTGATGGGCTTAAAAATACAGTATCCTTTGTGGGATTTTCAGGGGCGACCTTCACCAATGCCACCAATTCGGCGGCGATTTTTACGCCCCTGCAGTCCTTTCCAGAACGGTTGGGGAAAGGCCTAACCTATGACAGCATTCTGGCCGACATGCGGGCGGCTGTGGCGGATATTCGGGATGGTAAAGTGGTGGTGATTCCGCCGCCCCCCGTTCGGGGTATCGGCAGCGGAGGGGGCTTTAAGATCATCATTCAGGACAAAGGGGGCCTAGGCTTACAGTCCCTGCTGGATGCGGTGGGGGAGGTCTCGCGTCAAGGCAATGCTTCAGGCACCGCCACCAGCGTGTTTAGCTTTGTGGAAAATGGCACGCCCAAACTGTATTTGGACATTAACCGCGAACGTGCGCAACAGCTGAACGTGCCTATGAACACGATTTTTCAGGCTTTGGGGGTGTATTTTGGATCCTCGTACATCAACGATTTTAACTTTTTGGGGCGGACGTACCGCGTCACGGCGCAGGCCGAAAGCCAAAGCCGTATGCAAAAAGAAGACATCGCCCGCATCCGTGTGCGCAGCACCACGGGGGCCATGGTGCCGCTGGGGACGCTGTTGACGTTTCGGGATGAAACGGGACCATCGCGGGTTCCCCGTTATAATTTGTATCCATCGGCGGAGATTTTTGGGGACACCGCCCCCGGCCACAGCACGGGAGAGGCCATCAAGACCATGGAGGCCATCGCCGACAAAACCCTGCCCCAAGGGATGGGGTATGAATGGACGGAATTGGCCTTTCAACAAAAAAACGCTGGCAATTCGGGGACCATTGCCTTTGTGATGGCGGTTGTGTTTGTGTTTTTGTTGCTGGCGGCCCTCTATGAAAGTTGGGTGTTGCCCTTATCCATTATTTTGATTGTGCCCATGTGTTTGTTTTCGGCCATTGCGGGGATTTGGTTGGCGGATATGGACAATAATATCCTAACGCAGATTGGCTTGGTGGTGTTGATCGGCTTGGCCTGTAAAAACGCCATTTTGATTGTGGAGTTTGCCAAAGAGAGAGAAGACAAAACAAAAGAAGACCCATGGACCGCCGTGCGCGAGGCCGCCAAAATGCGCCTGCGTCCCATTTTGATGACGGCGTTTGCCTTTATTTTGGGGGTTGTGCCGCTGGTGTTTGCCGAGGGCGCGGGGGCAGAAATGCGTCAGGCCATTGGCGTGGCCGTATTTTCAGGAATGCTGGGGGTGACGTTGTTCGGATTGGTGTTTACCCCCGTGTTTTATGTGCTGTGTCGCCGCATGGGTTTATTTTTTCAGACCCGTTTTATGAACAGAAAGGCAGAGGTATGAGGATCCTTTTGACCCTGATGGTCTTTGTGTTGGCGGGGTGTTCCACCTTGGGGGCCCGTGATGGGTCTGTGGAAACGCCCGCAGTGAAGGCAAGTCTGATGCAGGAATCCAGCAAAGGTCGCTTTACGACAACCCATCCCGTGTCCCAATGGTGGGAGGCATGGCAGGATGAGGATTTGCGGGCGTTGGTGGCCTCGGCTCTGCGGGATAATCCCGACATTGCGGTGGCTTTGGCCCGCGTCGCTGAAGCCCGCGCCGTGGTGCGGGATCGTCAGTTTGATTATTTGCCCAGCCCCGAGGGTACAGCGGGCTTTGAGCAACAACGCCTGAGCCGAGAGGGCCAGCAACCCCTGAGCGATGGGCGCAGTAGCCGCACCTATCAGGCGGGTTTTGATGCCGTGTGGGAATTGGACCTGTTTGGGCGCATCTCTCAGGGGGTGAAGGCCGAAAAGGCCCGTCTGGCGTCCCGTCAAGCCGATTTGGCCGCCGCCTATACCACCGTGGCCGCCGAGGTGGCGCGGAGTTATATGGAACTGCGGGGATCCCAGTTGCGTTACGCCATTGCCCAGAAAAACGTGGATGCCCAGCAGCAAACCTTTGCCTTGACCCAGAATTTGTTTGACGGGGGGCGGTCCAACGCACTGGATTTAGAGCGGGCGCGGGCCCAGATGGAAACCACCAAGGCCTTGCTGCCCATGCTGCAGGGGGATATTGCCGCCAGTATCAATCGCTTGGGGATTTTGACGGGGCAAACGCCAGATGCCTTGCGGGTGCGGTTGTCAACAGTACGCCCCCTGCCCTCTCTGCCGCCGCAGGTGGCCATGGGCAAGGCCGAGGATTTGCTGTCCCGCCGCCCCGATGTGGCCGCCGCGCAGCAGGACTTTGTGGCCGCCAGTGCCGATTATAACATCGCCACCACCGACCTGTATCCCCAAATCACACTGCAAGGCGCTGTGGGGTTTTTGTCCACAGATTTTGCCAGTTTGAGCACGGGGGGCACGTCCACCTATACCTTTGCGCCCGTCATTCGATGGCCGATTTTTGATTTGGGGCATGTTCAGGCCCGTATTGATGCCAGCGATGCCGTAGCCCAGCAGAAACTGGCCGTATTTCAAAAAACCGTGTTGGGGGCGTTGGAGGAAACGGACACCGCCATGGTTCGCTTCGCGCGGGAGGAAGAGCGCCGCGCCCGTCTGTCCACTGCCGCCGTGGCCAACGCCAAGGCCGCAGGGTTGGCCGATGATCGATACCGCGCAGGGCTGGATAGCTTTTTGGACCTGCTGGATGCCCAGCAGCGGCAGTTCGAATCGGAAGATCGTCTGGCCCAAAGCGACGTACAAAACGCCCTGTACTTGGTGGCGGTGTATAAAGCGCTGGGCGGGGGTTGGGATTTGGGGGCGAAACAGTGAAAACCCCCCAAAACTGTCGGATGACGGGTTTTGGGGGGTTGGGGGTTAGTAGCTTTGGCCCTGCGCTTCTGTGACGGCCCTCAGCGCGTCTTTTTGTTTAGGTGTTAGGGATTCCACAGGGATACTCCCCCCTAAGATGGAGGGGGAGTCGGAATCAAAGAGGCCTTCTTCTAGCCTCCATTTTTTACAAAAAACGCCCCCTTCTGGTGGTGGTGGGCTTGGTATCATAACAAACCCCTCTATCCCATTCTTCACGCATTTGATAGGGAGGCCGTCTTCTAAAACGGGTAGAGGGTGTAGATGGTTCTGAGCGACAACTGCGTAGGGGACCATTACCATTAACAGAGCGGCGCAAATGGCAGTAGTCTGAGCAATCTTTTGTGGGTTTTGTAGCATGATTTTTTGGGTTAACGTTGAAAAATACACAAAGAATACCCCCATTATGCCGTGCCGTGGCGTGGCGTGTCAAGTGTTTTGTTAAAAATTTTTTGTGAATTTTTTAAAAAGTGGCATGGTGGTTTGGGAGGAACGCGGGGGGGCAAGCGGAGGACAGAGGACCGAAAAAAAATCTTCCGGGCACTTCTATTAACCGTGTCATCCCCGCGAAAGCGGGGATCCATGGTGTTGATTTTATAGATTGGCTCCGCCCACCTTCGGTGTCCCGCTTTCGCGGGAATGACACATTGAGGGTTGTGAGATGTGCCCTTCCGTCCTCGGTCTTCGGTCTATATTTAGTGGCGGTGTATAAAGCGCTGGGCGGGGGTTGGGATTTGGGGGCGAAACAGTGAAACCCCCCAAAACTGTCGGATGACGGGTTTTGGGGGGGTTGGGGGTTAGTAGCTTTGGCCCTGCGCTTCTGTGACGGCCCTCACCGCGTCTTTTTGTTCAGGTGTTAGGAATTCCTCAGGGATACCCCCCCCTAAGATGGAGGGGCCTTTGGGATCTATGGGCCCTGGACAGGGTCATTCAATAAACTTTCGTTAAGGTTTGGATGGCTTTGTGGGTTTTTCGTTGGAAGATTTGGATGCCTTCGGTGAATTTTCCGAAGGTTTTATTGAGGATATGAACGACCAAGCCATTGAT
>CANGYP010000078.1 GCA_947458235.1 Alphaproteobacteria bacterium | reverse complement strand
AAGGGATCCTATGATCTGGCGGGGCATGCCAACCGGTATCGGGCTGGCTTTACGGCCCAAGCGGGCACGGTGGATGCGCGGCTTTACACCAACGTTAGGGGCAATCGGGGCAACCTGATCGGGGATGCCGATCAACAGGCCCAAACGCATAATCTCTTTGCAGAAAATCATTTTTACGTCATCCCCACCGTGGCGTTGGTGACGGGGACGCAACTGACTTGGGCCCAGCGTGAAAGTGTGAATCGTCTCAGTGCCAGCAACACGGATCAAGAGATTTATCGCTCCCTGAATCCCAAGCTCGGCGTTTTATATGAACCCGTAGAGGGCAATCAGGTGTTTGCCAACATCAGCAAAAGCAACGAAGCCCCCACGTTTACCGAGCTAACCCAAGGCGGCGCGGCGACCTTCACCCCCGTGAATGCCCAGCAAGCTTGGACGGCGGAAGTCGGCACCCGTGGCCACCATGATCGGTACGATTGGGATGTCAGCGTGTACCGCTCTTGGGTGAAAGACGAGCTGCTGCAATACACCATCGACCCCAGCGCGGGTATCCCCGCCAGCACCTTTAATGCGGACAAAACTTTGCATCAGGGGCTGGAACTGGGGCTGGATGTGCAAATCACAGACACCCTGACATGGCAGAATGCCTATACGTTCAGCGATTTTACCTTTCAGGGAGATCGGCAATATGGGGATAATCGTTTGGCGGGTGTGCCGCCGCATGTTTATAAAACAGCCCTGCGCTATACGGCCCCTGAGGGTTGGTATGTAGCCCCCAACATGGAATGGGTGCCCGTGGGGGCGGATGTGGACTTTGCCAACACGCTGGATGCCCCTGGCTATGCCGTTTTAGGGGCAGAGGCGGGTTATAAAATCAGGGAAAATATCAACGTGTTTGTTGATGTGCGTAACCTGACGAACGAAGCGTATATCAGCAATTTCAGCACCCTCAGCAAAGCCACCCCCAGCAACAGCCAAGTGTTTTACCCAGGTGAAGGCCGAAGTGTTTATGCAGGCATTGTGGTGAGGTTCTGATATACCCCTCGCAAATGAAGAGCACCGTTTAATGAAGAGCACCGTTTTAGGTTGAGGCAAGGGGGGCGTTAAGGACGCGGAAGTTATCCGTGAGTCGGTCGATCCATGGTTTGGCGTTTTCGGGGAAGGGCGGTTTCCAAAACGAAGTGCAACACTTCATCAGGGATTGGAATGATGGATTGTTTTATGGTTGATGATAGGTAGGCAAGCTTGGGACTGGGTCAAGGGCGGGAGCGTAAGCGGAAGCCCCGCTTTGCGCGGGGCGAAGCCTCCTTGACGCGGGCCCAAAGTTGCCGGAAAATTTTTACAAAACACGTGACATCTGTCACATTCCGTCATCAAAAAAAATTGATGTTTTTGTTTTTCCGTGTAATTTTAATGTTGTGGCGGTCAAAATTTGGAAATCTTCCCATGGGCTTAACGTACGACACCCTCACCCTTCCTCGGCGGGAGGATGTATCGTCCCTCACCCTTTTCTAGGCATGACACATTGAGGGTTTTTAGGTGCCCCCTTCCATGTGTGGGCCCATAGTTTTTACCATGGGATTCAGAACTTGAGCACAAGCCTCATAAGTCCTATGCAAAGACTCTGGCAACTCTTCTTGGTATTCTTCTTGGTATTTTTCTGCTAAAAGTATTGAGAGTTCGCTTAAAGAATTGATCAGTTCTCCAACATCGCCATTATCAGATCCCAAAATGTTATAAATATACTTTATCTTGTTTTCTATTGTGCTTGGATCCGTCATATATTCCAATTCGCCTGCCACCCGAGTGCAGTAAGAGACCACAGCGATGCAGAGGACCTCTTTTTCAACAAAATTCTCGAGGATAATACCACGGGCATCAGGACTTTCAAAAGCAGCCAGCAGAAACTTTTCCCACAAAGACAAAGGGGATGGTGTCATGAAAACCCCATCTTTTTTTACGGCAACCACAGGCGCTTCACCCCCAATTTGTTTCCAGCCGTAATTCAGGGTGCCAAAAGTAGCACGTCGAAAATGGTTGACGCCCTCTGCGCTCAATGCATCTCTTACCTTACTAAGAGATGCGGCTATGTCCTCTTTCCTCCCTTGATCAGGAAGTGGGGGGAGTGGGGGGGGGGGGGAACAGTGCCATCTGCCATAAGAACCTCAAATACTTAAAATGTCTTTATACACTTAAACCAAAAAATATAATTTGGCAAGAGTTTTATCATTTTTGTATGAGTTCACTCGGCCCTGCCATTGGATTTAGAAACCGTGGACCATAAAGAGGTCACACTGGCCGATGGATCCAAAACGTTGGTGCCCTATGTGGGCCCTGTTCGTGTGGCTTTTGCTAACAGAACGGGCTTTGTGGGGGCCCTCGTGCTGGGGGAGGAGGTTTTGATGGGCGCCATCCCCATGGAAGACATGGATCTGATCGTCATCCCCAGAACACGCAGCTTGGCCGTCAACCCCGCAAACCCCAATCTGGCTGTTTCCGTGGCCAAGGGGGCCAGAAAATAATCGCTCACATTCTTTTATCCCCTTGCTTTTCCTTTGTTTTTTTGGCAGTGTGGGGGCATGACACCGCCGCGCTATGTTCTCGCCCTGCCAAAGGGCCGTATTTTGAAAGAATTCCAAGGCATCTTGGAAAAAACCCCCCTGCGGATTGAGGATGATTTTTACGATGACACCTGCCGCAAGCTGATGTTTGCCACCAACCGTCCCGATCTATCCGTGATTCGGGTGCGCAGCTTTGACGTGGCCACCTTTGTGCGTTACGGCGCGGCCCATCTGGGGGTGGCGGGTATGGATGCCATTGCCGAGTGCCAAGATCCCGATGTGTATGTCCCCCTGAATTTGGGGATTGGGGCCTGTCGCTTGTCTGTGGCGGCGCCAGAAAAGTGGGCCGATTCCGAAAAAAGCGACCCCTTTTGGCATGCCACCCATATCCGCGTGGCCACCAAATACCCCAGCATAACCCAGCGATACTATGCCCAAAAGGGCATTCAGGCCGAATGTATCAAATTAAACGGGGCCATGGAGCTGGCACCGGCTTTGGGATTATGCCGCCGCATTGTGGACTTAGTGTCCAGCGGGGAAACCCTGCGTATGAATGGCCTGAAAGAGCTGGAAACCATCCTGCCCGTCACCGCCCATATGATTGTGAACCGCACCGCCTATAAACTCTATCCCGATACCATGGGGGAGATGATTCAGATGTTTCAGGAGGCCCTGTCATGATCTTCACCCCTGACACGTGGCAGGCGGCTTTTCGTCAACGACAATCCCAACGCCAAACCTTTGATAATCACGAAAACACCGTGCGGGATATCATCACCGATGTTCGTAAACGGGGCGATGCGGCCCTTTATGACTATACCTTGCGCTTTGATCGCTGCCGCCCCCCTGCCCTTCACCTTGGTCCTGAAGCTTGGGATCAGGCCGACGCCTGCCCCCAGCCCGTCAAAGAGGCCCTAACCCTAGCCGCCCAGCGCATCCGCGCCTTTCACAGCCTGTCTTTGCCCCAAAATGTTCATCATCACGATCCCTTAGGATTAGAGCTGGGGGTGACGTGGCAACCCCTGTCCCGCGTGGGGGTTTATGTGCCTGGGGGGACGGCGGTTTACCCCAGCTCAGTCCTGATGAATGTTTTGCCGGCCAAAGTCGCTGGCGTACCCTTTGTGGCCATGGCGGTTCCTACGCCCGATGGGGTTTTGGATCCTGCCCTGTTGTATGCGGCCCGTCTGGCTGGCGTTGATGTGATTCACCCCTTGGGCGGGGCGCAGGCTATTGCGGCCTTGGCCTATGGCACCGAAACGGTGGGGGCGGTGGATAAAATTGTGGGGCCCGGCAATGCCTTCGTGGCGGAGGCCAAACGGCAAGTCATGGGTCAAGTGGGCATTGACAGCTACGCTGGCCCATCCGAAGTTTTAATCGTTGCGGATGCAAAACAAAACCCCCTTTGGCTGGCTTGGGACCTGCTTGCGCAGGCCGAACATGATCCGCGGGCGCAAAGCCTACTCATCACCGATGATCTGGCCTTTGCTAAGACAGTTCAGGGGGAAGTGGGCCGCCTCCTCCCCACCCTGCCCCGCAGCCAAACCGCCAGCCAGAGTTGGCGGGATTACGGGATGATTATTGTGGTGCAGGATCTTCTGTCTCAAGTTCCAGCCATGGTCGCCACCATCGCGCCAGAACATCTACAATTATGCATGGACAACCCCGATGCCTTAATTCCCCATCTGCGTCATGTGGGATCCCTATTTATTGGCCCCTACACTCCCGAAGCTTTGGGGGATTATCTGGCGGGTCCCAACCATGTGTTGCCAACGTGCGGGACGGCGCGGTTTGCCTCGGGTTTATCGGTTTACGATTTTTTCAGGCGGATGACGTATCTTAGGGGGTCGCCACAGGCCATGAAACACCTTGGCCCTGCGGCAGCAACCTTGGCACAGGCTGAAACTTTATCCTGTCACGAACACAGTTTAAGGGTTCGCTTTTAACAGAAAGGATACCGTAATGCGGCGCGATCTTGTATCCGTGGCTTTGGATACTGGCCCCCTTGTGACCTTTCATCCCAGCGTCGTGCACGAGCGGGATGTGGCCATACGCGATTTGCTGCACGAAAACGTCTTTTACCCCCTTAGCGGGGCCGATGGTCCTTGGCATTTGAATCTATCTATTCAGGACAACCGTATTGTTTTTAAAACGCAGCACATCACCTACGACCTTTCAGCAACCTTTCGCCTGTCTCCGCGCACGCTCATGCCTGTCATCCGGTCCTATTTTGACATTTGCCGCAGCTACACACAGGCTCTGTCCAGCCGCCAACCCCACCAGATCGAGGCCATCGACATGGGACGCCGCGGCCTGCACAACGAAGGGGCCGAGGCTTTGCAAAAAAGCCTCTCCCGCGCCTTTACCACCGATCATGACACGGCGCGGCGCCTGTTTACGCTGGTGTGCGTTCTGCACATTCGGGCCGAGGGGTTGTTGTAAAACAGTTTTTAGCCATGATGCCATACAGGTGATGCTGGCATGGCCCGAGAACAAGCGCCGCCTTAGCATGCTTTTTTAAGGATCTTTTTTTCCAAAAGCTAGGGCCTGTCATCATTTGAGCCAGATAACCGAGGCGACGAGGTGGATGGCACCCAAAAAATTGCAGGCGGTTTTGTCATAACGTGTAGCAATGCCTCTGTATTGTTTGAGTTTTTGGAAGAAATTTTCGATCAAGTGCCGCCATTT
>CANGYP010000077.1 GCA_947458235.1 Alphaproteobacteria bacterium | reverse complement strand
TGCCCCAGAAAACCTAGCAGCCATCAATGGCTTGGTCGTTCATATCCTCAATAAAACCTTCGGAAAATTCACCGAAGGCATCCAAATCTTCCAACGAAAAACCCACAAAGCCATCCAAACCTTAACGAAAGTTTATTGAATGACCCTGGTTATAGAACATTACACTGCAGCATTAAAAAACCCTAATGCTAATACAAATGAAAGTTTAGTTTTTGATAGCACTGTTATAGTCGCCATGAAAGTCTTAAAGGAAGGACGCAAAATAGCCAGCACTATCGATCGTATCCCTCAGGGTCCATATCAGGACCTTTTGCCAATCATAAAGGATCTTAACACCCACTTATGCCGTTAAGAGGGGAACATTTTTTCGCAAGAAATTGATTTTTAAGCTTTAACAGAAAACAAGATATTCCCCCTTATGGGGGACTCACACATGCGGGGCTGATAGATCTCCCTCAATACTTCTCCCTATTCAGGGTCTCCACAGATTGTCCGGCTTGCAAGCCTTCCCTCAAACCCTCGATTTGTACTCGAGGGTGGTTGATACCCCCCCCTCACCCCCGCTTCTCCTCCAATTCCAGCCACCGCATTTCCGCCTTTTCCAAATCCGCCTCGGCTTTTTGCAGGTCTTTGGCCAGATCATCAAAGCGGGCGGGGTCGGTGGTGTACAGGTCGGGGGTGGAGAGGGCCTCGTGCAGATGCGCGATGGTTTTTTCCAGTTTAGCGATGGTTTTGGGCAGCTGATCCAATTCCTTTTTCAGGGCAAAGGGCAGGGGATCCAGTTTTTTTTCAAAGGTGACGGGCGCGGGCGCGGTGGGCTTGAGGGGGGCTTTGGCGCTGGGTTTTTGTCCTGTTTTTTGGGCTTTTTGCTCCAGATAATCCGTATAGCCGCCCATGTACCCCTCGATGATGCCCTCCCCCTCAAAGGCCAGAACTTTGGTGACGGTGTTGTCCAAAAAGTCCCGATCATGGCTGACCAGCAACAAGGTGCCCGCGTAATTGGCCAGAATCTCTTGCAAGCGGTCCAGCGTGTCCATATCCAGATCGTTGGTGGGTTCATCCAAAATCAACAGGTTGCCCGGATTGGCCAGCACTTTGGCCAGCATCAAACGGTTTTGCTGTCCACCCGATAATGTGCTGACGGCGTCGCGGGCTTGCTTGGGATCAAACAGAAAATCCTTTAAATACCCGCACACATGCCGCAACGATCCCCCCACAGAAACATAATCCCCCCCATCGGGACACAGGGTCTCCCACAACGTCTTGGTGGGGTTCAACTGGCTGCGGGATTGATCGAAATAGGCGGGCTCTAGCGTTTTGGCACGGCGGATATGGCCAGAATCGGGGGTGATCTGCCCCAGCAGGATTTTTAAAAACGTGGATTTTCCCGATCCGTTTTTCCCCAGCAAACCAATGCGATCCCCCCGCATCAGGCGGAAATGAAAATCCCGCATCATCACCTGTGTGTGGCCGTCTTGCACAAAGCTATGGCTGACCCCTTTGCATTCGATCATCAGTTTGGACACATCCCCCGCTGGCAAGGGATCCAGCGCCACCGTCCGTAGGGTCTGGCGAAAAGCGGCCTTGTCTGCCTTCAGCTTGGCCCGCAGCGCGTGTAGGTTGTCCATGCGTTTCTGATTGCGCTTGCGCCGTCCCGTAACGCCGCCTTGGGTCCAGTCCACCTCTTGCTGAAGTTTTTTTTCCATGTTGTGCAGGGTGCGGGCGTCCTGATCCAAAATGCCCTGCATCCAATCGTCAAAATGGGCATAGCCCCGATTCAGGGTGCGTACCTGTCCCCGATCAATCCACAGAGTTTTTTGGGATATGGCCTTGAGAAAGGCCCGATCATGGGACACGCATAAAATGGCGCCGCCGTAACCTGCCACATAATCCTCCAGCCACGCAATGGCCCCTAAATCCAGATGGTTGGTGGGCTCATCCAACATCAGAAGATCCGGCGCATCCACCAAACTCCGCGCCAGCGCCGCCCGCCGCAACTGCCCCCCCGACAGGGACCCCAGCAGGGCCGCAGGGCCCAGATCCAAGGGATCCATCACCATATCCGCCAGATAATCCCGATCCTCGTCCCCCGAAAGGCCACCGCGCACAAAGGACGCCACCGTCTCCGCTGGATCAAAGGCCACTTGCTGCGCCAGATACCCAATCCGCATCCCCGGATACAGCGTGCGTTTGCCGCCGTCGGGCTCCATATCCCCCATCAACAGGCGCATCAACGTGGTTTTCCCCGCCCCATTGCGCCCCACCAGACAGATTTTCTCCCCCTGTTCAATATACAGGGTGACATCCTGAAACAATGGCTTGCCGCCCAGATTTAGGGAAATGTCTTCAAGGGACAAGAGAAGGGTCATAAAATGCAAATCACGGCTTTCAAGGTGGTTGCAGCCATGATAGCAGATTATGGCGTGGATGGGGGGATTTTAAAGATGGGCTTGTGCTATCCCCCTCTATACAGCCCCCATGGGGTATGATAAAAGGGGAAGTCTAGGCAAAAAGGATGGATGATGATGAATGACACCTTGAAAACCATTGATACCGTGATTCGGGAAAACCCAGTGGTTTTGTTTATGAAGGGCACGGCGGATTTCCCCATGTGTGGGTTTTCATCCCGTGTTGTGCAAATTCTTCAGGACTTGGACGCCGATTTTGTGGTCATGAATGTGATGGCCGACCCTGATTTGCGACAGGGGATCAAGGATTACACCAACTGGCCCACCATTCCCCAATTGTATGTAAAAGGTGAGTTTATCGGGGGCTGTGATATCATCACCGACCTGTACAAAACGGGTGAGCTTAAAACCATTCTGGAGGGTGTGGGTGTGGGGCTTTAGGCCAGAAACGGGGCCCTGCGGCCTCGGGTCTTGCTTCCAAAGATACCGCGTTTTGATGCAACGCTTGCCATGATACTTCATATTATTCTTATTTTGTTTTTGCTGGCGATATCGGCGTTTTTTTCGGCGGCGGAGACTTCTTTAACGGCGTCTTCCCGATCCGCGATGCATCAAAGGGCTAAAGAGGGTAACCGACGCGCCAAAACTGTCATGAAACTGAAAAACGATTCTGAATCCGTCATCAGTTCCATTTTGTTGGGTAATAACCTGTTGAACATTCTGGCCACAGCCATGACAACAACCTTTTTGGCCCAATTTTCGGATGATGGTGTTCTGTATGCCACCATTGTTATGACCATCGCTATTTTGATTTTTTCTGAGGTTTTGCCCAAAGCCTTGGCTCTGCACCATGCGTCTTCTATGGCTTTGGCCATTGCCCCTATTGTACGGGCTTGGCTGTGGGTGACATGGCCAGCCATTTGGACCATTCGCTTGATTATTCGGGCCTTGGGGGCGACGCCATCGTTTCCCGCGACCTTGGCCGAGGAAGAATTGCGCGGGGCCATTGATTTGCACGGCGAAAATCGTCAGGAACTGAAGCGCACCACCGAGAGCACTATGCTGCAAAGCATACTGGATCTGGATGATGTCACCGTGGATCAGGTTATGCGTCACCGCAAAGATGTGTTTATGCTGAATGTGGCCCTGCCCACAGAGGACATTGTGCGTCAGGTAATCAAAAGCCCCTATACCCGCGTGCCCCTATGGCAGGACGATCCCAATAACATTGTGGGAATCCTGCACACAAAAACATTGTTGCAAGCGTTGGATGGGGAAAAGGCCTTTCAGGATCTGCCCATCACCAGTCTGATGAGTCCCCCATGGTTTGTCCCTGAAAACGCCAATTTATTGCACCAGTTGCAGGCCTTTAAACGCAAACGCGAACACATCGCCATTGTGGTGGATGAATACGGCACTTTTTTGGGCATTGTGACGTTGGAGGATATCTTAGAAGAAATTGTGGGCGACATCACCGACGAGCTGGACACTCCCAACCGAGGCTGGCGCAAAGTGGCCGAGGACGCCTATTTAATTCAAGGGAGCATGACCCTGCGAGACCTGAATCGGGACTTGGGATGGGATTTGCCCGAAGACGACGCCACCACACTGGCAGGGTTTTTGATGAACGAATCACGCACCCTGCCCCGTGTGGGCCAAAAGTTTCGTTTTTATGGCCATACCTTTGACATTATACGCCGTCAGGGCAATCAGATTACGTTGATCCGCGCTGCCAATGGGGCCAAGCGGGACGGGGCTTCGGCGTGACCTCTGTGTGTGTGAAACCGTGACAACGGTTGGCTCGTTTCGGTGTTGGGTCCTGTCATTTCCGCTGCGAGGGCCATGTCAATGGATGTTAAACCACGGATATAGATTTTCCGCAGTGTGACGTGACTGCGGCCATCCCGATCTTCCAAAGCGCGCCAAGGGATGTTACAGGCACGGGCCCAGACGATTCTGCGCTCTTCGGGCGTTAAAATAAACAACCAATTCAAAACCTCGTCCATGGCAGAAATGTCTTGGGGGGTGCTTTTGTGGGGGGACGTGTTTTGATAAGGCCGCGCCAACCAGCTTTCGGGTGTGCTGCGCACAACATCTGGCCAATAACTGGCATAGCCTGCAAACGTTTTGTGGGGGAGAGATCTTAACGTCTGCGCCGCTTGTTTCAGAATGGTTTCAAGGATAATCAAAGAGGCTTTCATGGCATAGTCCTTTTTAAAAAATACAAAAACAAAACCCCAGATCCTGTCTTTGACCCCCCTAGGGCGTGGGCAAAGACAGGAAACGGGTCTATAAGGAAAAAGAGAGAAGAAAGAAGCGTAGAAAACGGAAAAAAGGGTTAAACCCCATTGAAACCGTCAGGTTTGGGCCAGAACCATCCCAGAGAGACCATAATCATAACGGCTTGCCACACGGGGATAGGCCAGCAGTTTTTGTTTGCCTTGTTTGATTTGCAGCGTGTTGGCCAAATCAATCACATCCGCAATGGGCAAAGGGTTGCCATCCACAGCCCATACCCCCGTGTCCAGATGATACGAAAGTCTGGGCCCCAAAATGGCACGGGCCTTTTGAAAGAGGGGCACGGCCTCCTCCTCGCCAGAGGATGCAGACGCAGAAACCTCCTGAGGGTGTGTCGGATCCTTGGGGAAGGAGGACACAGCACGCAGATGGGAACGGGACTTGGCCTGAAGGGTGTTTTTGTAGGGTATCATGAGTCAGCTCCTGAAAAATATCGTATATTTAAAATAATAAAGAAGCGATTTTGCAGAAAAAAATCTTTCATCCACAATCACTTCCATCAGATTTTATTGTTAAACAGACTTTCAATCTTTGTCAAGGGAGGGGGGCGCAGGGTCCAGGGCAAAATCACGAATAAAAATTAAGATAAAAATTTGAAGAATTGGGTTTCGTTCCAGCCGATGGATTTTCGGGTAACCTTGATAGATTTTTTGGGGTTTTTGTTTTTTCTGATAAGATTCAGTGCCATATGGCGCAGGATTGCG
>CANGYP010000076.1 GCA_947458235.1 Alphaproteobacteria bacterium | reverse complement strand
ACGTCGCATTGCCACGCCTCGGATCCTGAATATTTTCAATGTACTCGCGCATAGGCTTTAGCATGCAAAACTCCTTCTCATGGGATCTTGCTGGCTATTTAAATCTTTTTGCAAATCTTAGCTAGATTCTAATGCGATTGCCCTGCGCTATCAATGGATGAATATAGAAACCATCCTATTGAAGCAGATGCAAAGTTATCTGCAATGAGAGAATATTTATTTTGTAAACACGGATTGACTGTTTACGACCATCTTAATCAATTAGAATCACAGCGTTAAAATTGTTGAATTTCATCGAAAGCAGCGTGCGCTGTCGGCAGGTCAACTGACCGACACTAATGTCGGCCTGTCGTTTCACAACGTCCAGCGCAAAGGCTTGGAGAAATACGGCAAGCAGTATGAAACGGCTGTGACGGAAAACACAGGGCTTAAAAAGAAAATTGACGATGAAATCATGCCTATGGATGCCGCTTTTGCCTAACCCTACCGCCTCAACACCCGATCCGTAAACGCATTGCGCCGCGAGATCGGGGACTGTGGGGTGGATTCCTGTCGGGCGCGCCATTTTCTCTACATTTTTTGTACCAGAACACCCCACCAACCCAGTTGGTTGGGATCACATATGGGTGACATTTGGGCGAAGGTGACGTTGTGGCCTTGCTCGTTGCGATAGGATCCACGGGTGCCGCTGACGTGATTTAGGGGATATTCTGTTGTAAAAGATGACCTATGCTGGTTTGTGCAAAGGATGTTACGGTGGGCATTGAGCAGCATCACCGTGGTGATGGCCCGTTCTTCGGGAGCCAGCAAGGCCATAATACGATCCATCAACAGTTTGGCTTTTTGCTGTAGATCCACAAACCCCACCAGCATTCCAACCCCATCCAGATTTTGCGACAGAGTGCATGTCAACACCGTCATGGGAACATTTTGGTGCCATAGACTGGCCTGTGGGGTGTGGACGCGGGCTTTGTGGTGCAAGGCATCCAAAAACCATGCTTCTTCTTGGGCAGAGCGACCCTCTACTGTCGCAGAATCTCCATAGTGGGACGCCGCAATCACCGTGCCCTCGCGATTCAACAGCATAAGATGGGCAAAAACAGGGGCAAACATCTGCATATCATTCAGCGTTTGTGTGGCCACACCCACGGTTTCTGGCGTTGGGTTTAAAAGTGTCTGATGCAAAAGAGCCTCTTGCGACCACCATGTCACCTGATCCAAACGTTCTGATAAAAAAGTGCCTGCGTTGTCTATCAGGACTTGCGCCAGATCACTCAGGCGGCTACTTTCAATATCTTTGACCAAAAGTTCGGTGATGCTCAGGCCTTCGTGCAGTTGTTTCAGCATGACCTCCCGAAACTCTCGCGAATTTTGCGATGCTTGATTGGCCAGATTTTTAACCTCGGCGGCGACCACAGAAAACCCCTTCCCCGCATCACCAGCGCGGGCCGCTTCAATGGTGGCATTCAGGGCAAGCAGGTTTGTTTTGCCCGCAATATCTTCATTGGTTTTTGCGAAACGATGAACATTTTCCTCCACTTGCGTCATAATCAAATGCATACGGTGGTTCATGATCGATGTCCTGAGTTGATTGTCTTTATCCTATCCATGGCACAATGGGGTAAAAAGTTCGTTACATGTTGGCCGAGCCCATCAAAAAGACATGGTTTTGTGTGTATTTTTATAGGTGCGGGCGTGATGGTATGCCCGCTTGCAGGGCCTCACTTCGGTGGGCCCACTTCGGTGATGATGAGGTTTTGGGCATTCAGGACGCGGGTGGAGACGCTGTTGGCCTGTTCCAGTGTCACGGCATTGATGAGGGCGGCCCGTTGATCCAGATAATCCAGCGGCAGGTTTTGCTGTTGCATATACAACAGCAGGGCCGAGAGTTTTTTGGTGCTGTCCTGTTGCAGGGGAAACGATCCATTTAAATAGAGTTTGGCATCGCTCAGCTCTTGCGGGGTGATGCCTTTATCCCCAACATCCTGCCAAATGCTTTGGGTCAGGGCGAGGGCCTGCGGCATTTTATCAGCAGAGGCGCTCACCTGCCCCAAAATCAGGGGACCAGCCCCCATATCCGTGAGCATGGTGCCAATCCCGTAGGTTAGCCCCCGTTTTTCCCGAATCTCATCCATCAGGCGCGATGAAAAACTGCCGCTGCCCAGCGTATAATCCACAATCATCATGGCATAAAAATCGGGGTCCGTGCGACGAATACTGGCATGGCCAAAAAAAGCCACGTTCTGGGGCACATCGCGGGTTTGGTGAATGTTTTGCCCTTGTTTCAGGGTCAGGGGCACAACCTTGGCGCACCCTGCTGTGTCTGGTAAATCCCCAAAAAGTTCTTTCAAGAGAACCGTAGCCTCGGGCGCGTCAATATCCCCCGCAATGCCCACTGTAAACTGGCGGCGGGTGAGGCAGTGGGTGAAAAAGCCCTGAACATCTTTGGGGGTCAGGCGGGCCACGGTGTCGCGGGTGCCCTCGATGGGATGGGCATAGGGGTGTCCCGCAAAAGCCGTTTCCCACCATAGATCACGGGCCAGAATACGGGGGGTTTGCTCTTTGTAGTCAAAATAACTGGACTGCTGGCGCCTGATGCGGGCCAAATCGTCTTTGGTGAAGGCAGGCTGCAAAAAACTTAGACGGGCCAAGCGGATGGCCGCGTCCTTCTGATCCTTTAAAAACTGCAAACGTCCCACCAGATCATCGCGCGTGGCATCATAGGACAATTGGATGGCGTGGCGTTCTAAGGCTTTTTTATACGACAAAGCGTCATACCCCTGCACACTTTCGGTGAGCATGGCGGCGGTTATAGCCGC
The DNA here is from genome assembly GCA_947458235.1 of Alphaproteobacteria bacterium. Classification (GTDB taxonomy): domain Bacteria; phylum Pseudomonadota; class Alphaproteobacteria; order JAJTHO01; family CANGYM01; genus CANGYM01. The sequence continues at coordinate 2,885 of CANGYP010000076.1, read as the reverse complement.
GAGGCCCTCTTTGCCGTCAGGGTCAAAGGCACTGCCAGCCTTGAAAGAAAAATCAATGGACACAATGGGTACACTGGCATCCGAGAACAACAAGGCCGTTTGATCCTGACCATAGGAAAGAGGCAGAGGGGCTTTGGCCATACTGGTTCCTGACACACACAACACGAAAAAAAAGAAAGCAAACCATAGTTTCATGGTGTAACTATAGGGCAGAGTATCCCCAATGGCAAGGCGGTGTGGTGATGTGTATAAGCCAAGACAACACTGGGACCGTGTTACCCCCCGATAGGCTGGCGCCGCGCAAAATGTATGCCTTCATCCCCTGATAGGGCCGCCTACCTTGCCCCCGAGCACACCCTTAGCATGAGAAAGGGGCCTTTTGCACGAACCCCTTAGCAATAGGTGCTGAAAAAGGCATCCTGAGATAATGTCTCCGTGTCCGCACTGCCCAAACGGCGGAGGGTGACAGTGCCATTTTCAGCCTCTTTGGCACCAATAATGGCGAGTATAGGGACTTTTTTCAGGGAATGTTCCCGAATTTTATAAGATACTTTTTCGCTGCGCGTATCCAAAACGGACCGCATACCCGCCGCTTTCAGCTTTTGGTCAAAGGCTGAAGCCGCTGCATCTTGGGCACTGGTTATTGTCAACACAGCCACCTGTGTGGGGGCCAACCACAGGGGCAGGTGGCCCGCCGTGTTTTCCAGCAGGATCCCGATAAAACGCTCTAAACTGCCCAAAATAGCGCGATGTAACATGACGGGGTGGACTTTATCCCCCGATGCGTCCACATAATGAGCCCCCAAACGCTCTGGCAAAATAAAATCACATTGCAGGGTGCCGCACTGCCAGTCCCGCCCGATGGCATCACGCAGAACAAACTCCAGCTTGGGCCCATAAAAAGCTCCCTCCCCTGGATTCAGGGTGAAGGCAAGGCCCGAGGCCACCGCGGCTGCTTTCAAAGCCTCTTCCGCCCGATCCCATGTGTCATCAAGGCCCGCCCGTTTTTCGGGACGATCTGAAAACTTAATATGAACATCATGAAAACCAAACTCTGCATAAACTTCTTTCAGCAAAGCGCAAAAAGCCACGGCCTCTTCGTTAATTTGATCTGGGGTGCAAAAAATATGGGCGTCATCCTGATGAAAGGTCCGAAGGCGCAACAACCCATGCAACGACCCCGAGGATTCATTGCGATGCAACGTATTGAATTCTGTCAATCGCAGGGGCAAATCGCGGTAACTTTTGATGCCCTGCTTAAAAATCTGCACATGCCCTGGGCAATTCATGGGCTTGATGGCAAAGGTTTTTTCGTCATCCCCATGTTGACACACGAACATATTGTCACGGAACTTGTCCCAATGTCCTGATTGTTCCCACAGGGTTTTATCCACCAGAATGGGGGTGTTGACCTCTTGATAGCCGTGCTGTTGCATTTTTTTTAAAATATACTGCACAACCCCCTGATAAAGGGTCCATCCAGCGGGATGCCAGAAAATGCTACCGGGGGCTTCGTCTTGGAAATGAAACAGCTCCATGGCGCGGCCCAGTTTTCGGTGGTCGCGTTTTTCCGCTTCCTCCAACATAGTGAGATAGGCCTTGAGATCCCCTTGACTGGCCCATGCGGTGCCGTAAATCCTTTGCAACATGGGATTTTTGGCATCACCGCGCCAATAGGCCCCCGCGACACGCTGCAACTGAAAAGCCAATCCCACATGGCCCGTGGTGGGAAAATGGGGGCCACGGCATAAATCGACAAAATCGCCTTGACGGTAAAGAGTAATAACCTCATTTTCGGGTAGATCACGGATGATTTCGGCTTTGAAATGCTCCCCCAGCCCCTCAAAAAAGGCAATGGCGTTGTGGCGTTCCCAGACTTCTCGCACGAGGGGAATCTTCGCCTCAACAATCTGGCGCATTTTGGCCTCGATGGCGGCCAGATCCTCTTCGCGGAAGGGTTCTGGCGTATGAAAATCGTAATAAAAACCATTGTCAATGGCGGGACCAATCGTGACCTGAACATGGGGATACAGGGCCTTGACGGCTTGCGCCATAATATGCGCCGCATCATGACGCAGCGTTTCCAAGGCAGCGGGATCCTCCGCACGCAAAAAACGCACCCGCGCATCTTGCGTTATGGTGTGGGAAAGATCATACAAAACATCATCTAACGACAACAGTACAGCCTGCTTGGCGAGGCTTTTACTGATGGAGTTGGCCAGCTCAAGACCCGTGATTGGGGCATCATAGGTGCGCTGCGCAGAATCGGGGAACGTCAGGGTTATGGACATAACACGGCTAAAAAAGTGAAAAAACTTTTTTAGCAGAAGACAAGAAGCGACGATAGAAAAAAACGCACAGAAAAAAACACCTCGACATAGCCCGCCCTGCTTGGGGCGTTTTTTAGGCTTTGAGGACTAGGGCGTATCATCCTTTGCTCAAAAGCGGCTTTTCCCATATGCTGGGCCGCGAATCCTGCCAAAAAACAGTCAATATACGTCCAGTATACTGACCGTTTTTTGCCAATTTCTCGCCTCAGCATCCAGAAAAATCCATCTTTCTCGCTTAAATGATGACACGCCCTAGAGAGTGTCGTCACGAGATTTTTGCCCACATAATGATGCATCGGTTGCGGATTGACACCACTTTCTGATTTGCTATAACGATGTCGTTTGTCGTCATGGCTGCACCACGGTTGCGGATTGACACCACTTTCTGATTTGCTATAACAGGCTTCCTTAGAAACACACCGCATGGGGCAGGGCGATTGCATTAGAAATTGCATAATTCTAGGAGGAATTGAGGTTTCAGGAGGGCTTTACGCATGGTTCTTTTGATGGACATGTTTTTTGGGCGTTTTTGGTGCAGGATATTCAGGGCCCATT
>CANGYP010000075.1 GCA_947458235.1 Alphaproteobacteria bacterium | reverse complement strand
GACGGGGGCGGGCAATGGTGCGCAGGCGCGTGCTGGCCAAAATATCCTGCAACGTCAAACGATAATGATCCGCAACGGTTTTGGTTAAGGATTCCAGAGTGATGGGCTTGGCCTGAGAGCGCAGCATATCCCGCAGCTGAATCCGCGTGTTTTCAATGGTGATGGGGGTGGCGGCAATCTCGGCGTGGGCGGTGATGCGATTTAGGGCCCCCTCTAGCTCGCGCACGTTAGAGGTGATGGATTCCGCCAGAAAGGCAATCACATCCTGCGGGATGGGCAACCCCATGGCGGCGGCCTTGTTTTGCAAAATCCCCAAACGCAATTCATAACTGGTGGGGTGAATATCCGCCACCAATCCCCATGCCAGACGGGATTTCAGGCGTTCATGAATCCCCTCTAGGTCCGATGGGGATTTATCCGCAGAAATAATCACCTGCCGATTTTGATCAATCAGGGCGTTAAAGGTGTGAAAAAACTCCTCTTGTGTGGAGTTTTTGTCGCTGATAAATTGAACATCATCAATCATCAAAACATCCACAGAGCGGAACATTTCCTTAAACGCCATGGTGTCCTTGAACCGAATGGCCCGCACAAACTCGTACATGAATTTTTCCGCGGACAGATACACCACGCGGCGGTGGGGGGTTTTTTCGGCGATATGCCACGCAATGGCATGCATCAAATGGGTTTTGCCCAACCCCACGCCCCCATACAGAAACAGGGGATTAAAAGTCACCGCGTCCGCATCCGCAATGCGCCGCGCCGCAGAAAAGGCCAGCTCGTTGGATTTCCCCACAACAAAACTCTCAAAGGTCAAACGGGGATCCAGCTGGATAGAAAAACGGGATAAATCCGCCGATGCACTGGGAAGGGGCATCACTGGGGCGGGGGAGGACAGGGGCAAACCCTCTGCCGTGGGCTGAGCATCATTGGCGGTGATTTTGGGGTGGTTATCCCCCACATCAATGGTGATGTCGGTGACGGCTGGATTCACACGACGGGCAAAAAACCGAATACGGTCGGTATAGTGGCTTTCGATCCACTTGCGGGCCAAGGTGGTGGGGGCAATCAAACGCAAATGATGATCATCGGCGGGGGAAAACACAATGGGGCGAATCCAGCTGTCAAAGGCGGCCTGACCCAGCTCGTGCCGCAAGGATTCCTGAACCATCTGCCATTGGTGCTGATTCAAAGCAGCCTCCCTACCCTCGGTTTTGTCCACACACAAGGCCTTTTTTTAGGGGCAAGAACCCCCAATGGGCGACCAACCCAAAAAAATAAACAGAATCAAAGATGTGATAGCTACCTAAGCCGACAAGGCCGCAACGCGGGCATGCAGACCAGAAATACGCCGCGCAGCGGTGTTTTTGTGCAAAACACCCTTGGTGACGCCCCTGTGAATTTCAGGCTGAGCCAGCAGGAACGCCGCACGCGCAGCCGCAGCATCGCCAGAGATCAGGGCATCTTCCACATGCCGGATAAAGGTTTTAATGCGACTCACCCGTGCACGACGAACGTCCGTGCGCTTGAGGGTCTGACGGGCCCGTTTCAGGGCAGATTTATGATTGGCCATAACAATGAAACTCTTAAGGTGGTTGATCACATGTTTTCTTGTTTTACCCTGCCCCTGCGTTCAGGTCAAGGGGGCAAATCTTGTCTGTATGCCTTCACGCCCCTTATTCATCAACGGCGGGATCTGATTTGGGCGTTATAAAAAGTGTTTCGTCTGGGTGGGAGCGTGATATGATTCGCACGTTTTTTTAAACGGGTTGAGCCATGCGTCGCGCTTTTTATTATTCGCTGGGATTGCATCTGTTGTTGTTGCTGGTGATCCTTCTCAACCCCTCTTTGCGTGTGACGCCGCCCAAGCCCTTAACCCTGCAGGGTGAGATCATCACAGAGGCCGCCTTTCAAAAAGCCACAGCACGGCCGGGACGACCCAAACCAGAGCCTAAGCCTAAGCCTGAACCCAAGCCTGAACCTAAGCCTATTCCCAAACCAGCACCTGAACCTAAGCCTGAACCCAAGCCTAAGCCTGAACCCAAACCTGAGCCTAAACCAGAGCCTAAGCCTGAACCCAAACCTGAACCTAAGCCTATTCCCAAACCAGAACCCAAACCTGAACCTGAACCTAAGCCTATTCCCAAACCTGATGTGAAGCCTGCACCAAAGCCAGAGCCCAAACCCGATCAGGCCCCTAAGCCAGAGCGTTTGCTGCGAGACGTGTCCCCTGAAGCACAGGACACCCCCCCGCCCAAACCCGAACAGCCCAAAAGACCTGAAAAAACAAAACCAGAGCCTAAGCAGACCAAGACGATCACCCCCAAGGCTAAAGAACTCTCTTTTGCCGAGAGCATGAAACAGGCCCTGCGTGAAGTCAAAACGGAAGACCCGCCTTCGCAACTGATGCGGCCCACCAAGGATACCTCCCCAGAGGGTGCCGATGCCGAGGAACTGGCCCAAGCCGTTGGACAGGATATTCTTTCTAAGTTTCAAAGCCAACTGGCTGGATGCTGGAATGTTCAGGCAGGCTCACGGGATGCGGCCAGCCTGATTGTATCTGTACGGGTTGAGATGAACCGCGATGGGACCGTTCAACAGGCCAAAATCGTGGATTCCCGTTCCCGTGGGGATCGCGCCCTGCGTGTGGCCGAGGAAAACGCCCTTAGAGCTGTTTTGGACCCGCGCTGTCAACCCTTCCCCTTCCCCCAAGATCAATATCAAACTTGGAAAACCCTTTTGTTGCGCTTTGATCCCAGAGGCTTAGTGGGGCCCTAGAGTCTGTCATCCTCCCTCATGGAAAAGGATGAGACGCCCTACAAAGCCCCCCCCAAAACTCGTTTGGGGAAGGTGTCCCGAGTCTCTCCAGCGGCCCGCAGGACTTCCCGCGTTTCCACAAGATTGCCAGAACAGTGCAGGGCAATATCACATCCCGCGTTCAGAGCGCCGTGGGTGCGTTGTGTCAAACTTCCAGAGAGGGCATGCATCCCCAAATCATCACTCAGCAACAGGCCATCAAATCCCATGTCATCCCGTATCACATCCTGAATCACCTTGGGGGACAGAGTGGCGGGTTGATCGTCCAACGCGGTGTACACCACATGGGCCGTCATGGCCCACGGAGCGCGGCATAACCGAAAGGGTAGAAAATCGGTTTCCTGTAACACATCCCGCGATTCTGTCACCACGGGCAGGGCAATGTGGGAATCACAGGTGGCGCGTCCGTGGCCCGGAATGTGCTTCATGATGGGGATCAGGCCGCTGGCTTGGTGGGCGTCGATCACGATCTGGCCTTGACGGGCGACCTCCTGCGGTGATCCCGCAAAGGCCCGATCCCCAATAATGGGATCCTGATCTGGCAACCGCAAATCCAACAATGGCAGGGCATTCACGGTAATCCCCACGGGCAAAAGCTGATCCGCGATGGTCTGAACGTGCTGCACAAGGGCATCATCGGTTTTTAAGGATCCCACCGCGGGTAAATGACACCACGGCAGACGCTGCACACGTCCCCCTTCCTGATCAATCAGGATGGGCACGTCACGTTGGGGGAACAAATCCGCCAGAGAGCGCGTCAAGGCCCGCACTTGATCCACTGATTCACAGTTACGCCGAAACAAAATAAACCCAAACGGGGGCAACGTCAGAAACAAATCCCGCTCTGCATCAGACAGGGACAAGCCCGATAGGGCAACAATGGCAGGCAGCATAAAGTCAATCTTTCTGAGTGTTACGGTCCCATCACCTGACAAAACAGGCCGATTTTGGTGAGGATGGTGCAGACACTCCCCCCCTGTGTTCTATCGGGAATGTCCACAATATACAGGTGAAAGGTTCCCTGATCCCGCACCAACATGGGCCGCGCCGCCCCAAAGGATGGGGGCAAGGCAGTATTCGCACGGGCCCACGCTTGGCCAGCCTCTTCCCGTGTGGTGAACACGCCTAGATCCATCAAGGTGCCTTTTAACGAAGACGCTGGCATAAAGGGAATGTTGGCCATATCCCCACCCCCCTCGGCATCTTCTGTTGGGGGAAGATCTGTATCTGGCAAGGCCTGAGAGGAAGCCTCTTGTACGCCCTGTGGCGGCACAACAGGAGCGCGGACAGTGGCGGAACGTTGGGTAGCGTTATCGTCCAAATGTTCGTAAATGCTCAACTCTGTATTGGGGATGTCCATGCCTTGGGGGTCTTTAGGGGAGACTTTGGTTTCCAGCGTATCGGGCTTGACGATGGGCACCAGCGCCGATTCTAGGGCATAACGCTGATGATCCCGATACAGCAAAATCACCACCGCCGCCACCAAAACGACAACCATGGCCACAAAAAAACGCACCCACAGCCGTGCCGACATGATCCCCTATCCTTATCCTTTATCATGCAGCGGCGTGGCGCCAGAGGCCACAAACCGCAAATACAGGAACCCCATCACCCCTGACACCAATGATCCCGTCAGGATGCCTACGCGGCTAAGAGCCTGAATGTACGGATCATCAAAGGCAAGATTGCTGATAAACAAACTCATGGTAAACCCGATACCCGCCAAAAGGGACACCCCAAAGATATGATCCCAAGATGACCCGTGGGGGCGATTCAGAATGCCTGCCTTGGCCAGCAGCCATACCATGCCAAAAATGCCCAAAGGTTTTCCCAGAATCAACCCCAAACTGACCCCCAGCGTCAGGGGCAGCAGCAAGAGGTCTGGCGTAAAGCCAGCCAACGGAACCCCCGCACTGGCCAGCCCAAAAATGGGCAAAACACAATAGGCCACATAGGGAGACAGGGCCTTTTCAGCGTGATGTAGGGGACTATCTTCGGGCCGCTTTGGTAAGCGATACGGGATCATCAGCCCCAAAATCACCCCCGCCAAGGTGGCATGAACCCCAGATTTCAGCATAAAATACCACAAAAACAATCCCACAAACACATACAGCGAAATCAGCCGACACGATAACAGATTCATCAGCAGCAAAATCGCCGTTGTGAACAGGGCCAACAGCAAAAATGTCATCTCAATGCCGGGGGTATAAAACAAGGCAATGACCAGAATGGCCCCCAGATCATCCACAACGGCCACGGTGGTTAGAAAAACCTTCACGGACATGGGCACGCGGGATCCCAGCAGAGAAATAATCCCCACCGCAAAGGCAATATCCGTCGCCGCAGGAATGGCCCACCCGTGCTGGGTCGCGGGGTCCATGCCGTTAAACAGGGTGTAAATCAGGGCTGGCACCGCCATTCCCCCTGCCGCCGCCACCGCAGGCAACATCAACTGATCCAGACGCGCCAGATGCCCCGCTTTGATTTCCCGTTTGATTTCCATGCCAATCAAAAAAAAGAAAATCGCCATCACCCCATCATGAATCCAATCATGCAAAGACAACGTCAGCGGTGCGCCCCCCACCCCAATGCTGAGGGGAAGGTGCATGAGCTTTTGAAATAAATCCGCCCCTGCACTGTTCATAATCATCATGGAGGCCACCGCCGAGAGCAGCAACATCACCCCCCCCGCTGTATCCCCAATAAAGATGCTTTTCAGACGATGCATCATGGTCCCTGTGACCCCGTATCAAAGGAAAAACCCATCTTATCGTGTTTAGCCCAAGATGCAACATCTCCTGCGCTGTGCGCCAGGGCGATTGCATTAGAAATTGCATAATTCTAGGAGGAATTGAGGTTTCAGGAGGGCTTTACGCATGGTTCTTTTGATGGACATGTTTTTTGGGCGTTTTTGGTGCAGGATATTCAGGGCCCATTTACGGATGAGGGCTAAATTTTC
>CANGYP010000074.1 GCA_947458235.1 Alphaproteobacteria bacterium | reverse complement strand
GGTGTGCAGCGGGTTTCTGTATGCGCTGGTCACAGCGGATGCGTGGATTCAGGCGGGCCACGTGCGCACCGTTTTGGTCATCGGGGCGGAAACCATGTCATCCTTAGTGGATTGGAAAGATCGTCGGACAGCCGTTTTGTTTGGGGATGGGGCTGGGGCGATGATTTTACGTGCCGCGAAAAACACAACATCCGGCCTTCTTGGCAGTGCCATGCATTGTGATGGGGCGTATCATGATATTTTAAAAACAGACGGGGGCCCCTCAGGAACCGGCACCGTTGGACACATTCAGATGCAAGGGCAAGATGTTTTTCGTCATGCGGTCCAAAAACTGGGCAGTGCCTGTTTTGAAGTGTTGGATCAAGCCAACTTAGGTGTTGCAGAGATTGATAAAATTATTCCCCACCAAGCCAACGCCCGTATCTTGGCATCCCTGCAAGAACGCCTGTCTGCGCGAGAGGATCAAATGATTGTCACCGTGGCCCAGCATGCCAATACGTCCGCGGCCTCTGTGCCTCTGGCCCTTGATTCTGCGTGGCAGAATGGTAAAGTGACTGCGGGTCAAACCATCCTGATGGCTGCCATTGGCGGTGGCCTGACGTGGGGGGCCTGCGTGATTCGGCTCTGAAAGCCATAACAAACACAAAAATAATGGGTTTAGACTTTTATGCGGGCTTTGAGATTTTTTTCCTTACTCACCCTTTTTATCCTGACAGTTTCTGTGGGCACGGCGCGGGCCGAAACCCCCGTGGCCGAAGCCCCCGTTTTTGATTCCACCGCCCCCTATATGTACATGGTGGATATGTCTACCAACACGGTTTTGTTTCAAAAATCAGCGGATACCTCGTTTCACCCCGCCTCTATGACCAAGGCCATGACGGCCTATCTGACCTTTGAGCGGTTAAAAGACGGCCGCCTGAAAATGGACGACACGCTGGCCATCAGTGAGAATGCGTGGCGGAAACAGGGTTCAAAAACTTTTGTGGAACTTGGTGCCAATGTTGCGGTGAAGGATTTGGTGTACGGCATGATTGTTCAATCTGGCAACGATGCGACCACCGCTCTGGCAGAGGGTATTGCTGGCAGCGAAGAGGCCTTTGTAGATTTGATGAACGCCAAAGCCAAAGAACTGGGCATGACAAAAACCCAATTCCGTAACCCGTATGGCTGGCCTGATGAAAACCATTTCACAACAACCCATGATCTTGGCGTTTTAGCGGCCGATTTGATTCGTCGTTTTCCAGAATACTATCCCATTTATTCCACGCGAGAATTTGCCTATCATGGCATTCGTCAATTTAACCGCAACCCCTTGCTGGGTGTTGTTCCCTATGCCGATGGGATGAAAACTGGATTCACCGATATGTCAGGATACTGCCTGATCGGATCAGGCATCAAAAATGGACGCCGCATTGTCTTTGTGGTGGGGGGCATGAAAACCCCAAAAGATCGGGCCGTGGAAACACGCCGATTTTTGGATTGGGGATTTCGTGAATTTTCCCGCTTGAGATTTGCCAAAGGCGGCGAACCTGTGGCCAGCACCGCCGTCTGGCAGGGACAAAAAGACACCGTGAATCTAACCGTGACCGAGGACTTGGTAGCCACCTTCCCTGCCGCCGCCCGTGATGGTGTTAAGCGTACCTTGTCCTTCCCCTCCGTCCTATCAGCTCCCCTGAAAAAAGGGGATGTTGTTGGCAAAGCCACCTATATCAGCACCTATTACAACATCAATGTAACGCGGGATATCGTGGTGGCAGAGGATGTTCCATCCATTGGATTTTTTGACGGCTTATCCCAGCGCATTTCTTATTTCTTTGGCGGGCAATGATACAGATTACCGATTCCGCGCGGGGGCAAGTTGTTCCTTTTGAGCCACAAGACCCCAAACGAATCACATTGTATGTGTGTGGTCCCACGGTTTACGACTATGCCCATATCGGCAATGCCCGTCCTGCGGTTGTGTTTGACACCTTATTTCGTTTACTGCGTCAAGTTTATGGGGATGCCGCTGTGGTCTATGCCCGCAACATCACGGACATTGACGATAAAATCATTGCCCGAAGCCATGATACTGGGGAATCCATAGCGTTGTTAACCCATCGCATCCTGATGGCATATCACCAAGATATGGCGGCCCTGAATGTTTTATGCCCCACCGTGGAGCCCAAGGCCACAGATCACATTCCCCATATGATTGCCATGATCCAAACCCTGATGAATCGTGGTCATGCCTATACTGCACAGGGGCATGTTTTGTTTGATCTTTCTTCCTACTCTGATTACGGAGGCCTTTCCCATCGCCCTGCTGAGGAAGAGCAGGCGGGGGCACGGGTCAGTGTGGCCTCTTACAAAAAACATCCAGCAGATTTTGTGTTATGGAAGCCCTCTGCCCCCGACGAACCCGCATGGGATAGCCCCTTTGGCTCTGGGCGTCCTGGGTGGCATTTGGAATGTTCGGCCATGATTCATCACCATCTTGGCCAAACCATTGATATTCATGGGGGGGGGCAAGATTTGCTTTTCCCCCATCATGAAAACGAACGCGCCCAAAGTGTCTGCTGCTGGGGCGAGCCCTTTGTTCGCCATTGGATGCACAACGGCTTTGTGACATTTCATAACCAAAAAATGTCCAAATCTGTGGGCAACATCACCACCGTGCATGATCTGATCCGCCGCGGCCTTCGGGGGGAGGTGATCCGTTATGTGTTGTTGTCTGCCCATTACCGCCAACCCGTGAATTGGGATGATGCGGCGGTGGCAGAGGCGCAGCATTTGCTCAACCGCCTTTATCGGGCCCTTGAAGATGCCGAGGATCAAGGGGAACCCATTGCCCCCGACCCTGACATGATGGCGGCCCTGAAAAATGATCTGGATACCCCGCGGGCCTTGCATCGCCTGCAAACCTTAGCCTCTGATATCCAGTCCGAACCCAACCTCGCTTTGCGTCGGGGCAAGCAAGGAATTTTACGGGCATCAGGCACCATGCTGGGCCTCCTGCTCACCCCCTCTTGGTTACAGGGGGATGATGTGGCGCTGCATGATGACATTGCCCATATCATCCACCAGCGGGATATAGCCAAAAAAAACAAAGACTTCGCAACCGCAGATGTCCTGCGCCAGCAGTTGTTAACGCGGGGCATCCGTTTAAAGGACACCCCAGAGGGGACGCGCTGGGAAAAGATGTAGGGGGCTGACGTTTGGATCACCTTGCATCGTATCCTTCACGAGGGTGTACGGGTGTTTTTGAAAAGAAAGTGGGTTGTTTATGTCCTCGTCTGTTTGGTACATTGTGGATGCTTCTGGCTATATTTTTCGGGCCTATCATGCGTTACCACCCATGAATGCCCCTGATGGAACCCCCGTGAATGCGGTGTATGGATTCTGTGCCATGATGCTCAAACTGCTTAAGGATGTAGGGGGCCAGCATGTTTTGGTGGTCTTTGATGCCAAACGTCACACCTTTCGTCAGGATGTTTATCCAGCGTACAAAGCCCATCGTCCTGACGCCCCCGAGGATCTTGTGCCTCAATTTTCCCTGATTCGCCAAGCGGTGGAGGCCATGGGATTGTTGCCCCTAGAACAAGAGGGATTTGAGGCGGATGATCTGATTGCCACCCTAGCCACCGCTTTGGTGGCGGAGGGACAGCGTGTGTGCATTGTGTCCTCCGATAAAGATTTGATGCAGTTGGTACAGCCCGATATCTTTATGATGGACCCTTTAAAAAACAAAAAAATTGAACGGGAACAGGTCTTTGAGAAATTTGGGGTGTATCCAGAAAGGGTTGTGGACGTTCAGGCCCTAGCGGGGGATAGCAGTGACAACATCCCAGGCATTTCTGGTATCGGCCTGAAAACAGCCGCAGAATTGATTACGTCTTTTGGGTCCTTGGATGCTCTATTGGATAACGCCCACACCATTGCCCAACCCAAACGACGGGAACGGTTGCAAGAGGGAGCGGCCATGGCCCGTTTATCCCGTGATTTGGTGCGTTTGCGCCGTGATGTGCCGTTATCTCACCCGCCACAGGATTTGGTCCGAGAGGTCAACTATGCGTCCTTTATACCCTTTTTACAAACATTGGCGTTTCAGTCATTGGTGCATCGTCTTCCTGTGATCGATGCGGCAGAAAAGACGTTTTCCTATCGCCCAGTTGTGTCCGATGATGATGAGGAAGCCTTGATAGATACCCTCCACACCCATGGCCTATGTGGTTTTATGGTGACATCTTCGGGTGTGGATCTGTGTGCCGATCAAGAAACTGTCTGGGCTCTTGCCATCTCACAGGCCCAAAAGATTTTACCACCGTTGTTTGCCGATACCAGCATACGCTGGGTCAGCCATGACGTCAAAGCCCAGATGCACAAATTGCGCTCTTGGGGATTATTTATAAAAACCCTACCCCATGATACCATGATCATGGGGTATATTTTAACGATGAAGGGTCAAACCTTGCAAACCACGGCGGAACAATATCTTAACCACAGGTGGGGGGAACTTGCGGGGGAAGAGGCATGGGTGATCTGGCATTTGTTTTTTGCGCTACAGAAAACGTTGGCTACTGAACGAAGCATGATGATCTATGAAGCCATGGATCGTCCCCTGATTCCCGTTCTGGCACAGATGGAAGATGATGGTATTGCCGTGGATACATCGGTTTTATCTGCCTTAAGTCAAGAATTCGGGGCCCAGATGCAGCAATTGCAGGACCGCATTTATTTACAGGCAGGACATCCCTTTAATATCGGGTCCCCCAAGCAATTATCCGAGGTTTTGTTTCAGGAAATGAAACTCACCTCTGGCCCAAAAAGTGCAAAAACGGGTGCTTTATCAACAGGGTCCGATGTATTGGAGGCTTTGGTAGAGCAGGGCCATAGCATTGCCCAAGATATTTTAGACTGGCGTCATTATGCCAAGCTTAAAAACACCTACACGGATGCTTTACCTCAAATGATTGATGAACATGGGCGTATTCATACAACGTTTTCTTCCACCGTAACGGCCACAGGTCGTCTGAGTTCCAGCGATCCCAATTTACAAAACATTCCCGTACGCAGTGCGCAGGGTCAAAAAATACGCACCGCATTTTACGCGCCGCCCAAGTCTGTTTTGATATCCTGTGATTATTCGCAAATTGAACTGAGGTTGCTGGCTCATCTGGCAAACATTGAAACCCTGCAACAGGCCTTTAGCAGTGGGGAGGATATTCACACCATGACGGCACATCATGTTTTTGGTGTGCCCTTGAACGATGTGACGCCCGCCATGCGGTATCGGGCCAAGGCGGTCAATTTTGGGATGATTTACGGCATCACCCCCTTTGGTTTGGCAAGGCAGTTGGGATGCAGCAAAGCCGAGGCCAAAAGCATTATGGATGCCTATTTTGCCCGTTATCCCGGAATACAACATTATATGACAAGCGTTCTGGAAAACGCCCGTTTGGAACACAGCGTCACAACCCTTTTTGGGCGCCGCATTCCTCTGTTTGGGTTGGGGGATTCCAACCCCGCACGCCGTGCTTTTGCGGAGAGGGCCGCCATTAATGCGCCCCTACAAGGGACGGCGGCTGATTTAATCAAACGCGCTATGATTCGGGTGTCACAGATTTTAAACGCTTATCAAGCCAAAATGATTCTACAAGTTCATGATGAATTGGTGTTTGAAGTTCCAGAGCATGAGCAGAAGGCGCTTCTTCCCCTTTTGGTGAAAACCATGGAAACGGCCCATTGTCCCGATTATAGTTTAAAGGTCCCATTGGTGGTCGATACTACGGTAGGAACGCGATGGGGGTGAAGCTCAAGTGATCTTGCATCAGGGTCATTCAATAAACTTTCGTTAAGGTTTGGATGGCTTTGTGGGTTTTTCGTTGGAAGAGTTGTATGCCTTCGGTGAATTTTCCGAAGGTTTTATTGAGGATATGAACGACCAAGCCATTGATGGCTGCTAGGTTTTCTGGGGCAT
>CANGYP010000073.1 GCA_947458235.1 Alphaproteobacteria bacterium | reverse complement strand
TCCCACGCGATGCGGGTGAGCTCGCCGAGGGTTTCCAGCTCGCCGAATTGGGCCGCATCATTGGCATCCGCCGCGCAGCCTGGGCGCAGACCATCCCCCAGCGAAAAGCTGACGTCGTACTGCTGCAGAATCTCGCAAATCTCCCGAAAATGGGTGTATAGGAAATTTTCCTGATGGTGGGCCAAACACCATTTGGCCATGATGGATCCCCCACGACTGACGATGCCCGTGATGCGGCTGGCGGTTAAGGGCACATACCGCAGCAACACGCCGGCATGGATGGTGAAATAATCCACCCCCTGTTCGCACTGTTCAATCAGGGTGTCGCGGTAGATGTCCCACGTTAAATCCTCGGCTACGCCGCCGACCTTTTCCAGCGCTTGATAGATGGGCACAGTGCCGATGGGCACGGGGCTGTTGCGCAAAATCCATTCTCGAATGGTGTGGATGTTGCGGCCCGTGGACAGGTCCATGACGGTATCCGCCCCCCAGCGAATGGCCCAGACCATTTTGTCCACTTCCTCCGCCACCGAGGAGGTCACGGCAGAATTGCCGATGTTGGCGTTGATTTTCACCAAAAAGTTCCGCCCGATGATCATGGGCTCCACTTCGGGGTGGTTGATGTTACACGGGATGATGGCGCGGCCTGCGGCCACTTCGGCGCGAACAAACTCCCCTGTTAATGTTTCTGGAAAGGTGGCCCCCCATCCTTCGCCGTCGGCGGGGCGAAAGTCCTGCTTTAGCTGGGCGCGGGCGAGGTTTTCCCGTGTGGCAATATACTCCATTTCAGGGGTGATGATGCCCGCTTTGGCATAGGCCATCTGGGTAACGGCTTTGCCCGAAAGACGGGCCCGCAGGGGTTGATGGGTGATGGGGAAGGCTTCGACCCTTTGTTTTTCGGACACAAATCCGTTGTCCGCTGGTTGAATCTCCCGCCCCGTATAGGATTCCAGATCACCGCGGTCACGGATCCATGCCTCCCGCAAACGGGGCAGCCCCGCGTCAATATCAATGGTGGCGGCAGGATCGGTATAGGGCCCCGAGGTATCATACACCCGAAACACAGGCATACCCGCCCCCGCGCTGAGTTCAATATCCCGAAACGGCACGCGCAGATCAGGGCGCCCCTCTGCTGGCAGATACACTTTTTTTGATCCCGCAATAGGGCCTGTGGTTACGGGTATGGTCATGATGTCCTCTATAAAAACAGATCAAGAAAGCCCAAAGGTACTTTTAAAAACCCAGATGTGCAAGTGTGGTGAAGGGCATATGTAGAAGGGCATATAGACACACCAAGCCATAGGGTCAGTTCTGCACAGGGGGAGAGCACTCAGGCGGTTACTGCGTATCCACGTCAATGGTGATGATGTCTTTATACGTTCCCGCGATGTTATCTTTCACGGCACCCACCGTTAGGGTTAGGGGCAGACTGGATCCCATCATGGATGTATCCGCCGCTTTAGAGACCTTGTAAATCGCTCCGGGGGATGTCAAAGGAAGGCCAGAGCCATTAAACGTGGCGGTATAGGCAATGGGTGTTCGATCAGGCGCGACGGTGTGTAACAATTTCAGGCCATTTTGAGAGGAAAAACTGACGTTAACATCCGCATTGCTGAGGAGCTGGACATACACTGTGCGGCTTTCCCCTGTTTCAAGCTCTCCAAAGTCAACTTTGTCCACAGTGCCGCCGCTGCCAAAGGATCCACTGCTGCCAGCGATGTTGATCTGGGCCTTGGCTTGGACAGAGAGAGCCAGATTGTAAGTGTAGACATTGCCAACGGGGGTGCCGTTGTTAAAAAGCTGAAGTTGCAAGGGGGCTGTGTAGGTTCCAGCGGGGGCAAAAACAGGGCCATTTAACAGGGCCTGTAGTTCCACCTGACCATCGCTTGGTACGGTTATGGTGGAGGGGGCCCCTGTATTGTTGTCGAAGGAAGGGGATCCTCCGATAGCTTTCACTGTAAAAGGTAAGGATGTTCCATTGAGGGAGAAAGACTGTCCCCCGATGGCAAGGCCTAGGGTGCAAGGCTTAGGATCGGCCGCAACAGCCACCTTAAACGTGACAGGCAAAGGACCAGATTCAAACAAATCCAGTGATGCCCCCGCAGTCAGAGAAACCCCCGCAATGGTGGGATTGCTGCAAACATCCGCCTGAGCTGGCGCAGACACCCCCAAACCCAAAAGGACCAGAAGAACCAAAAAAAGATGGCGTTTCAATAACATAGGGGCGTGTCCTTTCGTTTATGGCGTTGGCGTCAAGTTGCCCAGTTCAATACGGCCAACAGAATCCTCAGGAATCACAAAGGCCGTGGAAAGGGGGGGGTCCACATAAAGGGTGATGGTGTAGTGCCCCGGTGCTAATCCTTCCCCAACAAAACGGCCGTTGCGGTTGGTGAAGAAGGATTTTGCCTCGCCCTCTTCGGGGGTAATCATGCCGCTGGCAAGAGCATAGGGCATACCCTTGGTATCCAAAAGGCGACCAATCACAACGGTGGAATTGGCCGACCCTACCTGCAGCGCATACCCCGTACGCGCCCCCGGATTTAGATCATAACGTCCTGAACCCAAATCGTAACCTGTGGGCAAATCGTCAACCTGTACGGGCAGACGGCTGGGGCTATAGGTTCTTAAATCCGTCACCAGAGCGGGCCCAAAGATATCCGTTTTGGCCAGCGGCAGCCCATTGCTATCGGTATCCACAGCAATGGTATTGTTGGCCAAGGTTTTGTGGGGTGTGACGATGGCAAAGGCCCCACCCGTGGGGCGGCCAACGGCAACGTGTCCCCCTGTATAGGCAAGGGCAGTTTGAAAGGTTGCCCCAGAGACTTGGTCCGTGACCTCGCCCCCGTCACGGTCCGTGCGTGTTTCGTGGTTCGCCTGAAACAAATAGCGATTGCCCGTGTATCCAAAATCCGCTGATCCTGTTTTATCACTTTCCGATGTGCCAGCATTCGCGATAAAATCATAACTGCCCACGCGATTACGATCGTTGGCCAAATCTTGCCATTCCACAGAGCCCGAACGGTTGGGGCTGGAGTAACGGCTGGATGCGCTGCGGGAGCGGCCACTGGGGCTGTCAAAGCGATAGGTCAGCGTGGCAAAAATTCGCGCTTCGTTTTCGTCTTTTCGGCCGTCTTCTTGGGGACGGGTGCCATATTCGACATTGAGATAACCGTTCAGTTTTGGGGTTATGGCCTCGTTTAGGGAAATGTTGGTGGTAAACTGATCATCTGTATCGCGACCAACAGCGTAGCGACCACCAAGACTGGCAGAGGCGGTTTCTGTTATGGGTTGGCGAAAGCGGGCTCTCCATTCATTCTCTGTGGTGTTGTTGGGGCCTGTGATGGACTGGGCGTCACTTAGAGTTGAAAAATCCCGTGATGTCTGGAGATAGGATAAATCAAATTCCTGCCGTTGGGTTTCAATCCATGGATCGGGGCGTTCAATCCTATAATCCAGCGTCATGGCATTGCCTGCGCCTGTATCGGCGATGGATGAATCACTCAGCGCATAGCTGGCACCAAACGTTCCCCAAAGCGTGGCGAGTCCCGCATTGATGCCCTGTGTATTGATGTCTGTATCGCCTTGGGCAGAGGCCCCAAGGGTCAGATTGCTTGTGATCCCGCGACGATAAAAGGTGCTGTAGGTGGGGTTGCTCTCGTCATATTCAGGTTCATTGTCAACAATATCAGAAGCCGCCCCAAAATTGAGTGAAAATTCAGAAATTCCCTCATCCAGTAACACTGTGTCGGCAAAGCTGCTGAAGCGCAGGGTGGTTTCCCGCCCCTGTTCGTCACGGATACGCAGTTCAATATCGTTCAAACCATCCACAAAGGGCAAATCCCGAAGGCTGTATTGCCCAGGGTCCAGACGCACTGTGCGCACAGAAACACCATTCACAATCACATCCACCACCGCAGGCCGATCCAAGGTAAAGTCCCCCCGACCTGTGGAGCGAATCGCACGATTCGGTTGAATCTCGCTATAGCGACGTTCCACAGACAGACCACCAATGTTTCGGAATCCCTGCAGGGAATCGCTGGTGGTGTAGGTTAAATCCCCCACGCTATAGCGCACGGCGGTGTCCACATCGTCATGAAACAATGTGGTTTGCCCGCGGTCCCATGTGCGATCATTCTCATCTGTAAAAAACAAATCACTGTCCAAATTCAGACCGCTGACCCCCAAGGCATTGGCCCGTAAGTTGAAAACAGCATTCAAGGGATTAAAGACATTGTCCTCTCCAGAAGATTGTTCATGCACATATTCTGTGCGGACCGAACTGTTGACAATGGCACTGAAATCGCTGGGGGAGACAAAATCTCTGTTCCTATCATCCGATTGGAAATAGCCTAGGCTAATATCTTGGGGCAGGCGCATATCCATGGTTGTTTGTAAATCAAGGCGCACTTCATTAGGAAGATAACGCAGGGGCAAACCAGCCGTTGTTAACTCTTGGGTTGTCACGATGATGGCCGGACTTTTCTGGAGAGGGGCTAGAATATCCTTTTTTATTAAAGGCCTTAGTACTGCTAGAAGACGATCCCGCTGAACATTGATCAGGGTACCATCCTGCACAGAGGCCGTTAGATCCCCAACATTGCGCCCATCCACCCAGAGGGGAAATTGGAAAACCACAGGCGCAGAGGGAGAAGATTCTGCCACCGCAGGCATCACCGATCCCAAAATCATAGCCACAACACAAAGCATCAAAGCTAAGGCACGACGAAAGCGTTGATTTATGGGGTCCATGAGCGAGGCTTGTTATGGTTTTAAGGGCTTAGGCTTTGGGGTCACAACGTGAATCGCTTGGACCTCACCCGCTGTCCATCCTGCGGGAAGCTTAGCCAAGCGTACATTGAGCGTGTGCCCTGGCAGCAGCATAGCCACGGGCAATTGTTTGGTCATGGCGTCGCCCTCAAACTCTATGGTCCGGTCAGGGGTTTTTCCCGTTAAGCGCAAGGCTTTTCGCATCAGGGGCAAATGGCCGTTGCCCGTGTTTTTCAGGACAAATTCCAAATGGCCTTGGGGGGTCACATGGATGTTTTCTGCTGTGGTTGTGGCAACAGCCCCTTGTGGGATTACATAACGGGCCAAGCCAAAATTATATAAAAATTTCATGCCTGATTTTTCATCAGGTTTCAGGTCAATGGGCAACTGGCGCACATTGATGACATAGGCCTTGGTGGCAACAATGTTGGGATCCCCAATGTATTGATAGCGGACCAGCTGGGTTTTCCCTGGCTGGACGAGCGTCTGCGGTGGGAAAATCAGAAAATCATCCTCAGCAGGGGTGCGGATTTCTTTGCCATCGGAATCAAAATCTCTGTATTCTGTCACCAGTTCTACGGTGATGGGGTGATCGTGGGGATTGTCGATGCGGATTTCCCCTTTGGCCTCTGGCCCCGTGGTTGCCAGTTCTGCCGACATGGGCTCTACACGAAATGCAGAGGCAGAATGATCCATGAATAGGATCATCATCAGCCCCAGAAAAAAAGCTCCCCTTTTTTTGTACGTCAATTTTGAAGAGATTTTCATAGTAAGGCACGCTCGCATATCTTCAGATTGAAAGGCCTAAAAAATCAAAAGAAGAGGGTGGTCGCAAATAAAATCTATCTACGACCACGCAACTCTAAAACAGGAAACACGCGGGGGCGGCGCCCCCGATGTCTATATTACAGGGTTGTCAAGGTGAACGTCAGTGTGTCTGTGTAGGTGCCAGCATAAGGGGTGCTGCCTGTTGTGTTCAAGAGAATCTTGGCTTTTTGCTCAGAGGTTTCTTTAATGGCCTTGATGTCCAAGCTGTTGTTGTCTGCAGCAAAGTAACCGCCACTGTTAATGGCATTACCTTGGGTGGCAGAAAGATTAATAGTATAGCTAACAGGCGTGTTTCCATTGGGATCTGTCAGTTTGCTGGCATTGGTAGGGGCAACGTCAAGATCATATCCAGCAGAGCTAATGTTACATTGAGAAGAAACAGAACCAACATCGACAGCAGTTTGTTGCGTGGTCAGAGTCAAGGCTGTAGCGTTAGGATTGGCCGTTACGGCCAAGGTGCAGACCTCGGGGACAAGGCCACTGACAGCCAAGGTGCTGGTTTTTGTTTGTGTCGCAGGGGCGGCCATGGCAGGGGCAGAAGCCAGAAGTGCCAAAGCAACAGTGGTTACGGATAACAGTTTCATGAAAAAGATCCCTTGTGATTGAGTGTTAAGTTTAAGTTTGAAATTAAGAAGTTGTTAACCATTAGCAGGAGAATGGCGGTGTCTAACTTGAAGTGCAACACCCTTTGAGAGCGGCGGAAAAGGCCTCGTTTGGGGTTTTGTAGTCGAGGCATTTTCGTGGGGTATTGTTCATTTGTTCAGCGATTTGGTCAAGTTCTTCTTGCGTAAGGTCAGAAATATCT
>CANGYP010000072.1 GCA_947458235.1 Alphaproteobacteria bacterium | reverse complement strand
CAAGGGGGCTTCGCCCCGCGCAAAGCGCGGCTTCCGCTTACGCTCCAGCCCTTGACCCAGTCCCAAACCCGCCTACCTGCCATCAACCATAAAACAATCCATCATTCCAATCCCTGATGAAGTGTTGCACTTCGTTTTGGAAACCGCCAGTGTTCCTCTTCAAAGTCGTCAAAGGTAGGGTATTGTGTCATGATTCTTTTAAAAATCTGAATGTGTCATAGGTGTTTATTGTACATACAGCCAACCCCAGTTGGCAATCCCCCTTTTTTTACACAAACGACACCGGATCCATATCCACCTGAACCTGAACATCGGGGGGCAGGGGGGTGGCGGACAGCCATGTTTTCATATAGGCCGACAGGCGTTTTTGTGGGGCGCAGCGCACCAGAAATCGCATGCGGTGTTCCCCGCGCAGGGGTGACAGGGGGGCAGGGGCGGGGCCCAGAACCTCAAAAGCATCGCTTTTGGGGGCACTCCCCAGCAACGTGCGGCAGGCGGCATCCACCCGAACCAAGGCCCGTCCCGACACAATCAATGCCGCCAGACGCGCAAAGGGCGGCCAGTGGCCAAGGGTACGTTCTTTGATCAGGGCCTGATAAAACCCTTCGCGATCATGGTGCCGCAGCGTTTTCATCAACAGATGATCTGGCACAAAGGTTTGAATCAGAACCTTTCCCGTGTGCTGTTCCCGTCCGGCCCGTCCAGCAATTTGGTGCAACATTTGCCACGTTTTTTCCCCCGCCCGAAAATCCCCCCCCGACAGGCCCATATCCCCATCCACCACATTCACCAAGGTCAAATCGGGAAAATGATAGCCCTTGCCGATCATTTGCGTGCCCACGATCAGGGAGACCTCACCTTGTGTGATGCGCTGTACCGTTTCGTGCATTTTTTTGGGGGTGCTCAGCACATCGCTGGAAACAATCACAATCTCTTGGGTGGGGAAGTGCGTGGCCAGTTCCTCGGCAATGCGCTCCACCCCAGGGCCGCAGGGAATCAGGGCCTCTTCCCCCGCGCCGCAGGCGGGGCACGTTTCGGGCAGGGGTTGTTTGTATCCACAATGATGACATTGCAAGACGCTGGTGGCCTTGTGGGCCGATAGATACGACGAACAATCCCGACATCGCCAGCGGTGCCCGCAGCCACGGCACAAGGTCAATGGGGCGTAACCCCGCCGGTTCATAAAAAACAAAGCCTGTTTGTTCTGGGAGAGTGTATTTTGGGTTTCCGCGATCACTGTTTCATGCAGCCACCCTTGGGATGCCAGCCTGCCCCGCATATCCACCAAGGTTATCTCAGGCAGGGCCGCCTGATAGCGGCTGTTTAATCGCACCCCGTGATACTTGCCCGATTCCACATGGTGCCACGTTTCCAGTGACGGTGTGGCGGAGACCAACACCACAGGCACGTTTTCCCTGTGTCCACGCGCCACTGCCATGTCGCGGGCGTGATACAGAACGCCGTCGTCTTGTTTATAGGCCCCTTCGTGCTCCTCATCCACCACCATGACGCCCAAATTGGCATAGGGCAAAAACAAAGCCGATCGGGCCCCCAGAATCAAGGGTGCCTGTCCCGTCACAATCGCCCGCCATGTATCGCGGCGCTTGGCGGGGGTTAAATGGGAATGCCACAGGGCGGGCTCGGCCCCAAAGCGATCCGAAAACCGACGCAGCATCTGGGTGGACAGGGCAATTTCTGGCAGCATAATCAGGGCCTGCTTGCCCCGCGCCAAAGCCGCCGCCACAATGTCCAGATAGACCTCTGTTTTTCCTGATCCCGTTTCCCCGTCCAACAGGGCCACTTTGTCAGGGTGCTCTGTGGTGAAAGACAGCAGTTTGGTCAGGGCGACTTTTTGCGCATCATCAAACACAACAGAGCGATACGCCACCTGAGGCGGGGCAAAGGTTTGCTTGCTGGGGGTATCCTGAAAGGCATCCTGTAGCGGCAGGGCCAATTTTAAAATTTTCCCCATGCTGTTGACGGTATAGTCCGCGCACCATGTTAAAAACGCTATGAAATCGGGGGACAATGGGGGAAAATCGTGGATTTTCAAGAGCGGCTTCAGGGTTTTCAGGGCGGGTTGCGGTACATCCGTTTCCCACACAATCCCCGTTAAGGACCGATTGCGGAATGGCACGCGGACATACTGCCCCACCGACACCGCCTGTGACGTGGTATAGGTCAGGGGGCGATCCAACACCATGGGCAGCAAAACATTGACGAAGCGGTGTGTGTCTGCAAAAGTGTGCATCGTTTCCTGCATCACGCGTTGAGAGGCATTATGAAGTTCTTTGTTGATAGCGCAGAATTACCCGAAATTCAAAAGCTGAATGCCATGGGTCTTGTGGACGGTGTCACCACCAACCCCAGTTTGATTTATAAATCGGGACGCGATTTTCTTGAGGTCATCCGCGATATTGCCGCCGTCGTCCCCGGCCCCATCAGTGCCGAAGTCACCGCCGAAGATCACACAACCATGATGCGGGAGGCTGAAAAACTCCTAACGCTGGGCAAAAACATCGTCATCAAAGTTCCCCTGACGGTGGAGGGTCTGATCACCTGCCGCCGTTTGCGTCAAGATCATATTCCCGTCAATGTCACTTTGTGTTTCAGCGTCAATCAGGCCCTTCTGGCCGCCAAAGCAGGGGCCAGTTACATTTCCCCCTTTGTTGGACGTCTGGACGATCAGGGACAGGATGGCATGGGCCTGATTCAGGACATACGAGATATGTATGACAATTATGGGTTTGAAACGGAAATCTTGGCGGCCTCCATCCGTCACACCGACCACGTCCGCCGCGCCAGCCTGATCGGGGCCGATGTGGTGACCTGCCCGCCGTCGATTTTTTATCAACTGTTCACCCACAGCTTGACGGAAAAAGGTCTGATTGCCTTTCGCGACGATTGGGCGAAAACGGGGCAGAGGGTTGTTTAGTTTTTTTAAATGTGACGTTTGTTACAGAAAAAACCGTGAATGATCATTATCATTGGGCCTATTAACAATCACTTTGAAAGGATTTCTACCATGCCAACTACTCTCCCCCCCCCCCCCCGGTGGAAATAACGAACCCAACCCACCACCGATATCACAAAGAAATCCTTTTCGGCAGGTAACACTCTATGTGTTGCAGGTTGGTAATGATCTGTACGAAAAATCCCAAATCTATTTTTATTCGGAGGTTAACGATGCTTTGGATACAAGGAGAGACTTAAAGGAACGGGGTATCGACAGCACAATGACAGCTGTAACTGGTCAATCTCCTACCGAATACTTGAAATCCTTAGCGGAAAAATCACCCAAGGTCTATTATGAAGTCATCATGGACTCACATACTCAGGAGCTTAGTGGCCGTTAATCCATAACGGTTCGTCCGAAAGCAAAGACCGCCCCCCCCGAACCTTATGTACGACCAAACAGTCGCGCCAAATCGCCCCCGCGCAGGCGAATATAAGTGGGGCGGCCATGGTTACATTGGCCGGCATGGGGGGTGGCTTCCATCTGGCGCAACAGGGCGTTCATTTCCTCTAACTTTAACCGCCGTCCTGCCCGAATGCTGCTGCGGCAGGCGATGTTGCCGCAGACCTCGTGCAGGGTGGCCGTCAGGGTCGAAGGGTGTCCAGAGTCCCGCAGTTCTTCCGCCATATCCTGCATCATCTGGCTGAGGTTACAGGTCATCAAATAGGGGTGAACGGCCTCTAAAATCACCGTATCTTCAGACACGGCGCGGATCACAAAGGCCTTTTCGGCCAGAAAATCTCGGCAGGCCTCAAACAGTGTCACCGTGTGGGCATCGGTTTTTAACACCACAGGCACCAACAGGGGTTGGGGTATAGCGCGGGTCAGGGAGGTGCTTTTCATGGCCTCGTACACCAAGCGTTCATGGGCCGCGTGTTGGTCCACCAGAATCAGGCTATCCTCGCTCTGGGCCAAAATATAGGTATCCAAAATCTGGCCCAAGGCATATCCCATGGGCAGCGCAGGCGTGGGGGGGCGTGATGGGCGGGGCGGTGCTTCATGCGTTGACATGTCTGGTTTGGCATACCGCTGGGGAGAGGGCGTAACACTTTGATAGCCAAAGGTGCGGGGGCCCGTGCTATAGGACAGGGTAGCCTTTTCCCCCAAATGGGGCTGGACAGGGGCGGCGGGCAGCGTGGGCGCATCATAGGTTTGCATGGCCCCCACACGCTGAACCATCTGATGGGCCAGCGTGGTGCTGGCGCGGTGGCCGTCTTGCTGGAGCGCGGCGCGGATGGTGCTGATGATCTGGTGCCGCAGGGGGGCGGCATCCCGAAAGCGGACCTCGGTTTTGGCGGGATGGGCGTTGATGTCCACATCGTGGGGATCACAGGTCAGGCTCAAAAACACCACAGGATGACGATCCCGCGGCAAAACATCCTGATACGCTACCCGCACCGCCGTTTGCAACACGCGATCCCGCACAGGGCGATTGTTCACAAACAGGTAAATCTCCGCTTGGGTGGCGCGATTATAGGTGGGCAGGCTACATCGTCCCTCGATCCGCGTTGTTCCCTGTTCCCGATCAAAAACCACGCTGTTGTCCCAAAACGCTTGCCCCAAAATCTGGGTGATGCGGTGTTTTAAGGGATCATCAGGCCCCACCGTCCAATGATGAACACGGCGGTTGTTATGGGTGACGTCAAACATAACATCGGGACGGGTCAGGGCCAGATGTTCCAGCGTTTCTGTGATTTTTCGCATTTCGCTGGGGGCGGCTTTCAGAAATTTTAATCGTGCTGGAACGTTAAAAAACAGATTGTTGACGGTGACGCTGGTGCCTTGGGGGCCACTGGCGGGGGTAACGGGGGATTGCGTGGCCCCCGACATGGACATTTGCCAAGCGTGGGGTTCATCGGCGTGCTTGCTCACCAAACTTAGCGCACTGACGGAGGCCATGGAGGGCAGGGCCTCCCCCCTGAAGCCTAGGGTGAGAATATGCACCAAATGGTCATCCGTGACTTTGGATGTGGCGTGACGTTCCAGACACAGGGGCAAATC
This sequence comes from Alphaproteobacteria bacterium, assembly GCA_947458235.1. Classification (GTDB taxonomy): domain Bacteria; phylum Pseudomonadota; class Alphaproteobacteria; order JAJTHO01; family CANGYM01; genus CANGYM01. The sequence continues at coordinate 1,437 of CANGYP010000072.1, read as the reverse complement.
CTCCCGCCGCATTCCCACGCCGTTATCAGTGATACGGATGCTGGCTTTGCCCCCGTCTTCCAGATGCACCGTGATACGGGTTGCCCCCGCATCTAGGGCATTGTCCACCAGTTCCTTCACAACAGAGGCAGGGCGCTCAACAACCTCCCCCGCCGCAATGCGGTTGATGATATGATCGGGCAGCTTACGAAGAGGGGCCATCAAGGCACCGCCCCCTAGCTGGCCAGTTTCAAATTGTCCAAAGCCGATTTCAGCTGGCGAACACTGTCCACCGAGCGATCAAACATGGCTTTTTCATCGGGCGTCAGATGAATTTCAATGACTTTTTCCACCCCTTTGGCCCCGATGATGGTGGGAACACCCACATAAAGACCCTTCACCCCATAGGCACCGTCAAGATAGGCCGCGCACGGCAGAACCCGTTTCTGGTCCCGCAAATAACTCTCCGCCATGGCAATGGCCGAAACGGCGGGGGCATAAAAGGCGGATCCTGTTTTCAGCAGACCCACAATCTCCGCGCCGCCGTCCCGCGTGCGTTGAACAATCTGATCCAGTTTGGCCTGAGACAGCCATCCCATGGCCACCACGTCTGGCAAAGGAATCCCCGCAATGGTGGAGTACCGCACCAAAGGCACCATACTGTCACCGTGGCCACCCAGCACAAAGGCCGTGACATCTTCGGTGGACACGCCGCAGGCTTCGGCCAAAAAGAACCGGAAACGGGCCGAATCCAAAACCCCTGCCATCCCCACAACGCGGTGGGGCGGAAAGCCCGTTTTTTCCTGCATCACAGAGACCATCACATCCAAAGGATTGGTGATAACAATCACAAAGGCGTTGGGGGCATGGGTTTTGATGCCCTCGGCCACGTCGGCCATAACTTTGCCGTTGATGCCCAGCAAGTCATCGCGGCTCATCCCCGGTTTGCGGGGGACACCAGCGGTGACGATGACCACATCCGCCTTGGCAATGGGGCTGTAATCGCCGTTGGCACTAGAAAAATGGGCATTAAAGCCCGCTACGGGGGCAGATTGGGAAATGTCTAGGGCTTTGCCTTGGGGAATGCCCTCGTTAATGTCATACAGAACCACATCGCCCAGTTCCTTCATCCCAGCCAACAGGGCCAACGTGCCCCCAATTTGACCCGCCCCGATCAGTGCAATTTTTGCCCGCTGCGTCATAAGCCTCACTCCTTTTGATTGTTCTCGTGTGTGCACTCTATACAGGCATCAGGGAACAGGCAATAGGGAAGGGATGTGTTTGGAAAGACTAGCGCGGTGTGCGGATAATGAGTGCGAGAGTGATGAAGGATTCACTGGAGGATGTGGATACTTCATAATCTTTTGATAATCTGCGATAATTTCCCAACCATGAAAACGTTCTCTCGACAATCCATCGTTTTTTTAAAACGTGAAAGCCTTTCTGGTTATCCGATCT
>CANGYP010000071.1 GCA_947458235.1 Alphaproteobacteria bacterium | reverse complement strand
CCGCCAAGGCACTCAGCAAAACGATCCCAATAATGGTCTCCAGGGGATGGAACGTCGCATTGCCACGCCTCGGATCCTGAATATTTTCAATGTACTCGCGCATAGGCTTTAGCATGCAAAACTCCTTCTCCTAGGATCTTGCTGGCTATTTAAATCTTTTTGCGAATTTTAGCTAGATTCTAATGCGATTGCCCTGGCAATGAGGGAAGCCTTAACAGGTCAGGGTCGTTGTCCATAAAAAGATGCACCATCCCCACCAAAGCCATAGGGATGGTTCATGGGATTTTTCTTGCTTTCTTTTTCAGAAACGCCACAGTAGCAACAGAATAAACGGCACAGCCTTGGGGGCCTTTGCGTCCTTTAGGCATCAACGAAAGACACCATCATGTTTGAAAAAGTTTTGATTGCCAACCGCGGGGAAGTGGCCCTGCGTATCCATCGGGCCTGTCATGAAATGGGCATTAAAACGGTGGTGGTGCATTCCACGGCGGATTCGGAATCCATGGCCGTGATGCTGGCGGATGAAAGCGTTTGTATTGGCCCGCCAGCGTCCAAAGACAGTTATTTGAACATGGCCTCGATCCTCTCAGCCGCCCACATTACGGGGGCGCAGGCCATTCATCCAGGGATTGGGTTTATGGCGGAAAATGCCACCTTTGCCCAGATGGTGGCGGAACATGGCTTAACCTTCATTGGCCCATCACCAGAGCATATTCAGGTGATGGGGGATAAAGTCAGTGCCAAAACCGCCATGATCCGCGCGGGCGTGCCCGTGGTCCCCGGATCCGAAGGGGTGTTGAAAAACGGCCAAGAGGCCACCGCGCTGGCCAAAGAGATTGGCTTTCCCGTTTTGATGAAAGCCGCAGGCGGCGGCGGCGGTAAAGGCATGAAAATTGCCGAAAAAGCCGAAGATGTAGCCGAGCTATTCGATTTGGCCCAGATCGAGGCCCAAACGCACTTTGGCAATCCTGATGTATACATGGAAAAGTATTTGTTGCAGCCCCGTCACATTGAAATTCAGCTGCTGGGGGATCAACATGGCAACGTCATTCATTTGGGGGAGCGCGATTGCTCCCTGCAACGCCGCCACCAGAAGGTTCTGGAGGAAGCCCCTTCTCCCGCCCTCACCGATGCCGAACGCGCCCACATCGGGGCTATTGCGGTGAAAGCGGCCAGAGATATCGGGTATTACAGCGCGGGGACGTTTGAATTTCTGTATGCCCAAGGCCACTTCTATTTTATCGAAATGAACACCCGCCTACAGGTGGAACACTGCGTTACCGAGGCCATCACGGGCATTGATTTGGTGAAAGAACAATTGCGTGTGGCAGCGGGTTTGCCGTTGTCCATCACACAGGATCAGGTGCGCTTTCATGGTCACGCCATCGAATATCGCATCAATGCGGAACACCCCGAAACCTTTGTGCCCAGCCCTGGGCTGATTACCCGTTATCACACCCCTGGGGGCCCCGGTGTGCGGATTGATGCGGCGATTTATGATGGGTATCGGGTGCCGCCCTTTTATGACAGTTTGGTGTCAAAACTGGTGATTCACGGCAACACCCGCGCCGATTGTCTGGCCCGCAGCCGCCGCGCCCTAGATGAATATGTTATCGAGGGGATTCAAACCACCATCCCCCTGCACCAACGCCTGTTGCATCAACCCGATATCCAAACTGGCCACTATGACATCCACTGGTTAGAGCGCTTTTTGAAAGGCTGAAGCCTGAGACGGAGGACGGAGGACAGAAGAAACAAAAAAACACCCTCCCGCTTTCCATGGAGGGTGTCTTTTTTTACGGATTCTGCTGCTGCTCTAAAGCAGCTAGCCTCTCCTTAATGTGGTCCAACTCCGATTGGAGCACATTGTGGGGTGTTTGGCTTTCTATGCGCTCCCATAGCGCCTCCTGCACCGTTTCGAGTTTTTCCGCGTATCGTGTCTTGGATACATATAGTCCAGCCAAAACAAGATATGCTTTAACGATTTCCTCGGCGCTAAGGCACTGGAGCTCATCTTCGGTCATCTTTTTCAAAACCCTTGGGGGCGCCCTTTCCTTGGCAAATCTTTCGATAAGTCAACGCGATTGATTCGCACAAAGAGTCAACTCACGGGATTGTGGGTTGACGGGCTAGGGTTCGATTCCCACTATAGGCTGTGGCTGTGGCTGTAACATATGTCACACAGGTGAACAGCATGAAAAAAAATCCTGCCACCTCCTCCCCCCCGTGGGAACGGCCCCACCATGGTTAAACACTCTTGCGATATGTGCCATCCATCACATCACATCATAGGGCACCTCTATTAACCGTGTCATCCCCGCGAAAGCGGGGATCCATGGTGTTGATTTTTATAGATTCCCGCTTTCGCGGGAATGACACATTGGGGGTTGTTAGATGGGCCCCATAATGGGGGGAGTAAACGTAGCGCCCTTGCACGCCGCAAGGGCCAAAAAAGAACGAATTTTTCTACGGTGGAACTACGATCTGGCCTTGTGCTCATCCAATCACCATAAACCCACCACAGGGGCATACCGTCCCTGCATGGAGAGAGAAAGTGAAGTACTACAACCAGTGTGTTAAAAACTACGAAGCAATACTCGCTCAACAGATTACGGCACAGTATGATGACACTTTAACCGCTTAACGAAAATCCCCCGTGACCACCCCCCGTTCGGTGTGGTAGAGTGCTGTTTTTCAAACAGGGATACGGGATCAGCATCATGGCCGTGGTTTTGGACGGAAAGGCCTTGGCGGCGCTGCGCAAGGATGGGTTGAGGGCACAGGTGGCGGCATCGGGCTTGGCCATAGGGTTGGCGGTGATTCAGGTGGGGGATAACCCCGCCAGCTCCGTGTATGTGAATCACAAAATACGGGCCTGCGCCGATGTGGGCATGCAATCGTTCAAACATCACCTGCCTGAAACCACGGCCCAAGCCGATGTGGTGGCCCTGATCCATGCCCTGAATCAGGATCCCGATGTGCATGGGATTCTGGTACAACTGCCTTTGCCATCAGGGCTAAACACGGATGATGTGCTGGCCGCCATTGATCCAGCCAAGGATGTGGACGGCCTTCATAGTCAAAACGCGGGCCGTGTGTTTCTGGGGGATACGGGGGGGCTGGTGCCGTGCACGCCGCTGGGCTGTATGCTGTTGCTGGATCATTATTTGGCGGATGTGCCTTTGCGGGGCAAACACGCGGTGGTGTTGGGGCGGTCCCGTTTGGTGGGACGGCCGGTGGCGTCGTTGTTGTTGCAACGGGATTGCACCGTCACCATCGCCCATTCCGCCACCCAAGGCCTGCCCGCGCTGGTGGGCAGTGCGGATATTCTGGTGGCCGCCATTGGCAAACCCTGCTTTGTGCCCCTATCATGGATCAAAGAGGGGTCCATTGTGCTGGATGTGGGTATCAACCGCACGGATCAGGGAACCTTGGTGGGGGATGTGGATCTGGACGGAGATACCGCGAAACTCTGCGCCTATACCCCCGTACCGGGGGGCGTGGGGCCCATGACTGTCACCTGCTTGCTGCTGAATACGTTCAAGGCCGCCATGGCCCTGCATGGCCACGAAACGGTCCCCCTGTGATGCCCCCCCTGTCGTACCGTTTGACGTTAATCAACACCGTGGACGGCGTTTCCACCAAGGACGCCCAGCGCGTGGCAACGTTTTTAAACACCGCCCCCCACCCCTTTGGCCAAGGCCGCGCGCTGGATTTCCTCTACACCCCCGAGGCCCCTTGCGAAGCCATGGCTTTGGCCACCGCCGTTCGCGCCCTTTGGGGGGATCACCCCACGCCCTTTGATCTGTGTGTTCAGGATGCGGCGGCGCCCCGCCAAAAACGCCTGTTGCTGTCGGATATGGATGCCACCATTGTGGCCGAGGAATCACTGGACGTTCTGGCCGATTATGCGGGCTGTGGTGACGCCGTGGCCACCATCACCGCGCGGGCCATGCGGGGCGAGCTGGACTTTCACGCCGCCCTGCGCGAACGGGTGGCCCTGCTGCGGGGACAACCCAGCACGCTGATTGATCGGGCTTTGTTGGACATGACCCTCTCTGCGGGGGCCAGCGATCTGGTGACCACCATGCGGGGTTGGGGGGCCAAAACCATCCTGATTTCTGGGGGCTTTACCCCGTTTACCCAACATGTGGCGCGTGAGGTAGGTTTTGATGCCGCTGTGGGCAATACCTTGGGCATCCATAACGGACACTTCACGGGGGAGGTTCTGGGCCCCATCGTGGATAAACACGTCAAACAGAAAACCCTGTTGCAACAGGCCGCCGCTCTTAACCTCTCCCCCGCCGAGACTCTGGCCGTGGGCGATGGTGCCAATGATCTGTTGATGTTGCAGGCTGCGGGCCTTGGCGTTGCCTATCGGGGCAAACCCTTGCTGAAACAATCCCTGCCCACTTGGGTGGACATCAGCGATTTAACTGCGCTGTTGTATATGCAGGGTTCAGGTGACAGGTGACAGGTGACAGGAGGTGTGGGTGCTTTCGTTTAAAAAAATAAGGTTGATGTGCGGGCAATCTTTTGTACACTGGGGATGATACAAAGGTTTATTCAGGAGCATACCATGACACAACCCTTCAAAAAAACCCACGTCGTGGTGGCGGACGGTATTCGCGCTCGCTTTTTTGATATGGGCCTAACCGAGGACACCCTTCAGGAAATCCCCCCCTACATGGCCCACCAAACCCCGCACACAGGGCCTACACTGACAGAAGAAAGCGACTTGGTGGCAGAAAAAGGTCGTACAACAGGTGCCAACCGAGGGGATATGGGGCGCGGCAATGAATCTGCTTCCCCCACGCGGCATGTCATCGAATCCCGCAGCACGGATCAGGAACTGGATCGTGCTGCCTTTGCCCAGCATATCCCGGATCATCTGGACCAGCACCACCGCGATCATCCCTTTGATGGACTCATTCTGGTCATGCCCGACCGCATGTTGGGGGATGTGCGCCAACACCTGCCCAAACATCTACATGCCTTGGTGACACACGAACTGCATCACGAATGGACCCCTTTGCCCGTCAATGACATCCAAGACCGTTTGCGGCAGGCGGGGATTAGGTAACAGAGGGAATATCCTCTTGGTGGGTGGGGGTAAATCCGTGTTCATAAATGCAAGATCCAGAATCCAGCCCCTTGATCGAAGAGCGCAGGTGATTTGACCAAATCGCTGAACAAATGAACAATACCCCACGAAAATGCCTCGACTACAAAACCCCAAACGAGGCCTTTTCCGCTGCTCTCAAAGGGTGTTGCACTTCGCGTTAGACACCGCCCTCTTTGGTTTTTGGCAAACCCTCCCTAACCTTCTCATCCCCCCGCTTCACCGCATCATCCACGCGTTTAATGGCTTTTTCTAATGCCGCTTGCCGCTGCTCAAAACGCTCCCTCATTTTGGGGTCCTTAATGTTGCGGAGCAAACGGGCTGCGGCTTGATAAGCCCCCCGCATGCGAGAAGCCAACCGCGCCGCCCAGTCTTCATCGGCAATCGCTGGCGGGAATTTTCAACACAACCCTTTCCCCCATCAGAGACCTTTAAAAAGCGGTGCCTTTAGCAAGGGGCGTTAGGGGGGGCAATGATTCTGTACGGGATGTTTCAGGGCACCTCTATGAACGCCCGATGTGTCATTCTCCCAAAAGCGGGACACAGAAGGTGAGCGGAGACAATCCATCAAACACTCTCAACTGCCAATCGAAAGGGCAACTCGAGGGTGGTTGATGTGTGTAATATATATATTATATATAAAAAACAGACTCTTATACAAAAAAAGCCTTGACCAGAACACTAATTTTGTTTAAATTCTGGCAAAGAACAAATGAACAAAAACACAAAGAGGCCTAAAATGTCTGATACCCAATCGGCTCATCGATTGATCGCGTTTATCACAGCGTGCTTTTTAATCTTCGCTTTAGCGGTTCTTTTCAAAGAAGATCTAAGCAATAAAAAAATCACGTTTACAAAAGAGGCAAAAACGCATCTCAGCGTGGGCGAAAAAACCTAACCATTTTTGTAAAACAACATCAGGTTTTAATCTCTCGGGGCCAAAGGTGTTCCCCAAAAGAGTGACTCCGTTTCTCCAGATGAACCTTGGTTTTTGGGGGAAAAGCCCAGTCCTTTTGGATATTTTCATGGTCTTTCATGGGCAGAATTTCAAACAATCCACTTTCATCAGTCGGTTTAGCGTAAGCAGTTGTCACCTTAAAGGCCCCCCCTGTCATAGGCATTTGAATGCGCACAGCCGACGGATCCACATGAACAGCGACAAAATCACCACGGCTTGACTGTTGAAGGCGAACAAACGAATGCGGGGGATGCAGCCAAGTTTCTTCCTGTGAATCATAATCCTGTGTTGGCAAAACTTCCCAAAGCCCCTCTTGGCTTTCAATCGCTTGCGTTAAACGCCACATCTCACTGCCCTCATCAAGAAGCTCAACATAAATATCCATCACTTTTTGAGTGTTCATTTTACGGGT
>CANGYP010000070.1 GCA_947458235.1 Alphaproteobacteria bacterium | reverse complement strand
CAAGACACCATCGACAGCATCACCAAGGCTCTGAGCTTTATGGAGGCCTGCGGCCTGACGGCAGAACAGGTGCCCCAGATTGAAAAAACAACGGTGTATACATCGCACGAGGCTTTGTTGCTGCACTACGAAGAATGCCTGACCCGCATCGATAGTTTAACGGGGGATTGGTATGATACCTCGGCCCATATGTTATGGATTGGGGACAGGACCAGACAACCGGATCACGCTCACGTGGCCTTTATGCGGGGCATCGGAAATCCCGTGGGGATTAAGTGTGGCCCCACCACAGATCCCCAAACGTTGGTGGATATTATCAAAACCATCAATCCCGATAACGAAGAGGGCCGCATTGTCCTGATTTCCCGTATGGGGGCGGGCAAGGTGGAAGCCCATTTGCCGACACTCATTCGGGCCATAGAGGATACGGGGCAATCGGTGGTGTGGTCCTGTGATCCCATGCACGGCAATACGCATAAAACCAGCGATGGCACCAAAACACGGTCCTTTGATGCCATTTTACAAGAAGTCAGGGAGTTTTTCATCGTTCACAAAAACATGGGCACCCACGCCGGCGGCGTTCATATTGAAATGACGGGACAGGATGTCACGGAATGCGTCGGCGGTGGTCAACAGTTGGGTGAGGATGATTTAAAACACCGCTATGAAACCCACTGTGACCCCAGATTGAATGCGTCACAGGCCTTGGAATTATCCTTTTTACTGGCGGATGTTGTTTAACGCTAATAACCATCAGTGCCGTCTATGGGCTAAGCTTTGCAGAATATCCCCAAAGGCGTTGCGGACGTCTTGGGGCCCGCCCAGATGGTTTAGGGCGTCTTGGGCTGCTTGGGTATGATGAATCACCAGATCGTGCATTTGAGCAAACAGGTGGTGTTGATGCATCATGGCGATGATGAGGGGCAGGGCGATGGGGCGCTGGTCCTCATTATCCATCAAACTCTGCATCCATGTTTGTTCGGACGGGGAAACCCGCTGATACAGCATCAGCCAAGGCCAAGTCACTTTCCCCTCTAAAAAATCTTTGGCAATGCTTTTGCCCAAGGCGTCGGAAGTGGCCGTATAATCCAAAAGATCATCCTGTAATTGAAACGCCAGCCCCAAATGCAGGCCCAAACGGCGTAAATGATCGCAGGTGTCTTGGGGAGCTTGGGCCAGATAGCCCGTGACCTCGCAAGCGGCGGCAAACAATTCAGCTGTTTTGCGCTCGATGATGTTAAAATAGTGTTCTTCTGTTATGGTTAGGTTTTTTAGGGACAGCAGTTGCAGAACCTCGCCTTCGGCAATACGGGAAGAGGCCCGCGCCAAAATTTCCAAAACTTTCAGCGTTTTGGTTTCCACCATCAATTGAAATGCCCGACTAAACAAAAAATCCCCCACCAGAACGTTGGCCGAATTGCCCCACACCAGACGGGCACTGGCTTTGCCGCGGCGTTCTTCCGCCTGATCCACAACATCATCATGTAGCAAAGTGGCCGTGTGAATGCACTCCACCGCTGCGGCTAGGGGATAATGCAGTGTCCCTTCATACCCCACCAAAGATGCGCAAGCCAGCGTTAACAAAGGCCGAATTCTCTTACCCCCCGCATCCAGCAAATAGTGGGAAAGATCGGGGATCAGGGCAATGCCAGAGGTTACGTTTTGCGACAACAGGGCCTCAACATGAGCCATGTCATTAGAAAAGCGCGTACTGAGTGCATCCATGATCGTTTTTTCCTAGCGTTGCTTCGTTTTCCGTTTTAATGTGGTTTTATGTCAAGACTTTTCCCCTTCGTGCGTCTGTTTGTTGTGTTGCTGGTTTTGGGGGCGCTGTCATCCTGCGCCCTGAAGGAAGAGGCTTATCGTAATGCCGCCAATGAAGAGGCTGCGTCGTCGCTTATTAAAATCGGGGATTCGTCGTTCGAGGCGGAAAATTATCCCCCCGCTCTAGATTTGTACCTGCGGGCCTACAAAAAAAAGCCCGAGGATGCAACGTTGGAAAAGATCGCCCTGACCTTTGCCCGTATGGGAAATGCCCAAGCATCCTACCAAGCCTATGTTATGTTGCACCAAAAAAACCCAAAAGACCCTTTGTATCTTAAAAATCTGGCACAGGCGGCCTTTTATGCCGAAGATTTTGAGGCCAGCCAAAAGCATTATCAGGCGTTGTTACAAATGGATCCCAGTGATGGCAATCGCTTGGGGGCGGGGGTTGTTGAGGATGTTTTGGGCCATCACGACACAGCCCAAAATTATTATCGCCAAGTCATTCAGCATAGCCCCCGTCATTTGAATGCGAAAAATAATTTGGGTCTTTCCCTCTTTTTACAGGGGAAGGTAACGGAGGCCGAATCGACGTTAAAAGCCCTCACCGAACGCACCGACACCGAGCCGCGTTTTGAAATGAATTTGGCCATGATTTACGGTGTTTCTGGACGATCGGCACAGGCCGAGGCCTTGTTAAACAAATATTTTTCTGTGGACCAAGTGGCCTCTATGTTGCAATTTTATCAGGATTACAGTCTGTTGAATGACGAACAGCGCCGCAGGGTGGTGTATGGCTTTTCTGAAAATAAGGAAACCACCGCACAGGCTAACGCAGGGCAAGATTCTTTGAAAGCTCTTGTGGCGCCCCCTGCATCGGGGAGCCCAACATCATCACCCCCCAAACCCTAAAGAACGTTTTAGGCGGCAGTAGATTTTGCGGGGCCGTTGGTGTCCTCTTCGTTTTCTGGAATCGGTATAAATACGGGATCTCCCGCCACTAAGGAATAACGAAAAGACATATGCTTGCGTTTCTTCAGGGCCAACAGACGCATCAAATACAGCCCGAATCCCCCAAAAACCAAACTACAGAGGGCGAAGAAAAACCAGAACTGATAAGCACCTAAAACCCCCAGCAGGCCCCCAAGAATGGCTATGATCATCAGGGTCTGCCGTAGGCTTTGTCGGAGCTCTTGCTCTGTGTATTGACTTGCGTATTCAATATCGTAGCGTTTGCGGCTGAGCGTCATGGGTGCAAGGCGCATTTGGGGACGCAGCGTTTGGAAGCGTTTGTTTTCATCCATCTGCAGTTTTAATCGCCATCCAGCAATCATGAAAACCAAAATCGGCAGTGTAACGATGCCAAGGATAACCAACAGAAGGCAGGCTATCAGAATGCCCACAATCAGGGCAATATAGGTGGGATGCATAAAGGGAGCTTCCCACTGATCTTTAATGCTTTTTGTGGCTACATAACCAACGCCGCCCCGTTTGTAGGCAAAAGGGTGAATCAAAAATTCCCCTTGACGGGTAGGGCGGACGCAAACGCGGTAATGGTGCCGCCGCATGCGGGCCGTCATCCAGAACGGGTAAATCATGATGCCCCTCGATCTAAGGGGGGCAGCAGACCCTCGGTGCGTCCCAAGGACAGTTTGCCCGCTTTCCACCGTGACGTCAGTAGCATAAAGGCCCGATAGCCATAATAGCTCGTCATTAGGGTTGCCAGCACCAAAATTAGAAGTTGCTGGCGCAGGTTATGCTCTGTAAAGCCAGAAGTCGCCGTTAATATCAATAAAATCATCAGAAACAGGGAAAAAAGGGTGAGGGCGCCAATATAAAAACGGGACACCTGCAGCGATCGCTCCATCCAATACCGCGCAAAGGTCAAGCGATGGGGCAGGGGGGTCAGTTGGGATAAAAAACGGTCAAATCGCCGTTTTTGCCAGTCGTAATTCAAAAAGCCCAGCCAGATTCCCAATCCCAAGCCCAACAGGGATCCAATCACATCGTAGTCAAAAAGCCACGCAATCAGCAGCCCCAGTAATAATGTGGGCACAAATACAAAAGAAAACGGGTCCCAATCGGCAGCTTTGGCCTGTTCCAAATCTTTGGCCTGCACGGCATAACCCACGCCGCCGCGATGATGATCAAAGGGGAAGTACAAAAAGTCTCCTGCCTCGCTAGGACAGGGGCGCAGGCGAATCTCCATGCGCTTTCGGAGCTGGCGATTTAAAAACATCGTGTCATCGCTTTTGGTTTTTTTATCCTTTTGTAGATAAGATGCTGTAAGATTATCAGCCTAATGTCAACAAACCGTTATGCCGTCTTTCCTATCCGCCCCGCTTTCTCACAGGCTTTCCCCCCTGATTTTGTCACTCTTGTTTGTTGTGATGCTTAAGATTTTGCCTATCATGGTGGAGCCCCAAAAATGGACAGAAACTTTGGGGGATCCCGATGCGATTTTGCGTCTGGTGGTGGTGCAACAGTTGATTCAAACAGGGGATTGGGGGGATCATACCATCCACCGCACGAATCCCCCCACGGGAACGGTGACCCCATGGACCCGACCCATGGATGCTGTGGTGCTGTTGGGGTATGTCCCTATGCGGTTGGTTTTGGATGAAAAACGGGCCTTGATCGGGTCTGCTATGATTATGCCCCCGCTGTTGTTTGTGGTGGGAATTGTTTTGATATGGCGATGGATGGTGGGGCAGGGGATGCCCGTTTATGCCCAGAGTTTTGTATTGATGGCCCTTGTTCTGAATCCTTGGTTTACGATGTTTGAGCCTGGAGCTGTGGATCATCATGGTCTCTTGTTGTTGTGTACATGGATACAGTTCCTTTTGACTTATTCTTTCCTTCAGGGAAAAGGCCGTCACGCCCTGCTTTTGGGTATCGTGACGGGACTGGGGATATGGGTGTCCCCTGAGTTTTTTATCCCCACCTTTGTTAGCTTTGCCAGTTTGGGGCTGTTTTGGCTGATGCGTCCAGAGGGGTATTCTGAATCCCTGATGAGAGTGCTGATGGCCACAACATTGATGCTGTGTGTGGCCGTGGGGATAGAACAGCCCGTTTTTTGGGTTCCCTTTTATGACACCGTTTCCGTGGTTTACGTTGTGTTGTTGAGCCTGCTCACTGTGGGATTCTGGGCGTTGAGGGGCACACACAATCATGATCTTTGGGATCGTTTGTGTTTTGCGGGCGGGATTTTGGTTGTCATTATTGGGGTGATGCTGCGTCTATATCCAGAATTTTACAAACTGACCATGGGGGGGCTGGATCCCTATATTGTTACGTCTTTTTTGCCATACATATCAGAACAACAACCCTTGGTGGATAGTTTTAAGGATATTTTCCCCCCTCAGCCTTGGCTGGGCATTGTGATGAATAATCTTTTTTTTCTGGCGGGGTATGGGGTTTTCTTGGATCGGATCAGGATGTCGGGGCGGTCGTTTTTGCAAGATCATGCAGCAGAGTGTTTTGTATTTTTAGCTGCGATTGTGACCATGTTGCTAGGCATGGCGGTGGTGCGTCTTTATGCTTATGCATTTTTGCCGTCGGTGTTTTTGGCTTTGCCAGTTTTGGACCGTTTGGTGAAAACGCAAACCATGGCGACGTTGTCCGATAGCTTCAGAGGCTGTGTTGTTGTCATCGTGGCGGCTGTCCCCGTGCTGGCTCTTGGTCTTTTGATGGGTTTGGCCACGTTTTGGCCGCCATCCAACACACAGGATACGAATACTTGCGATGAAGATACGCGGGTTTTTATTCAAAAGGCCCTGATGCCAGCCCTACCGCAGGCCCGTTTGGTGTTGACCCATAGCAACGATATGCCCGCGCTGCTGTTTTGGACCCCCTACACAGCCTTGGCTGGTAATTACCATCGAGAGCCCCAGTCCCTGAAGGACCTAAGTGATTTTTTTGCCGCCAAAACATGGGCCCAAGCCAAAGTCCTGCTTCAAAAGCATCGCCCCGATGCAGTGATTGTGTGTTTAAAACGGGCAGAGCCCCGTGGTCGCTGGATTTATGATGTGGCAACAGGTAAAATTAAGGCACCCTCCAGCCTAAAGCACATACCCACTCATGAAAGGCTATATCCCAATATCCGATTGTATCAGGTTGGGCCTTAGACCGATTTGAGAGGAAGGGTTTTTGGTGCCCTAGGAGGGACTTGAACCCCCACACCCTTGCACGTTTAACGATTGTTAGCGCAAAAAGGTATCTTCTAGGGTTTTTGGTATACAGCCTGGGTAAAAGCCAAAAGCGCGTTCAATTTCTCCGAGAAGACATGGCCATTTATTGGGAATGGCTGCATCCATGCTTTGTGATTTTACAATAAGCGCATGAGATGGGTTATCTGCGCTACCATCATCTATGATACAAACAGGTTGTGGCACGGGATTTGCGATGTTTCTGATTTCAGAACATTTGGCTTCAAAGGCCCCCACAACACGTTTTGTATTGATGGATAGTATGCCGTCTAGAGATGTGTGGTTTTTCCGTGAAATAGATAATCCTCGTTCCTCTTCTCGTATGTCTTGGCGAGAAAATAACCGATCCGTGCGATTGCCATCTGTCCATTCCGTAGGGTCACGGACAATTCTCAGAATTTTCTCATTATCTTCAACGATTGTCTCAGACTGAGAACCAGGCGGTGTCTAACGCGAAGTGCAACACCCTTTGAGAGCGGCGGAAAAGGCCTCGTTTGGGGTTTTGTAGTCGAGGCATTTTCGTGGGGTATTGTTCATTTGTTCAGCGATTTGGTCAAGTTCTTCTTGCGTAAGGTCAGAAATAT
>CANGYP010000069.1 GCA_947458235.1 Alphaproteobacteria bacterium | reverse complement strand
CGTTCTGAGCGTTAGGAAAAGGCTCCCACCCAGCAGATTTCTGGGGGACATCAAGGGGTACGCTTCGCCTCGCACAAAAAAAGCCGCCCCTGCGGGGCTTGACCTACGGTCACTTTTTTTGCGTCTCGCCCCTTGACATCCCCCAGAAACCTGCTGCCCCGCCCCGCCTTTTCCTGCCTTTATGCTTAGAAAGGAACAGCCCCATGTGACCCCCACTGACCATTCCATTATCTGATTTTTGGTAGGATTCTCAGGTTAGCATATGGCAAAAGCAGCGTTTGAACCAATGATAACATGCCCTAAGTCCCCCTGCACCCCCCTCTGGCCCCCTTTTTGCATATCCCAAAGCGTCCCCCCTGATTTACCCTATGTTCATTCATGGGGGTGTACACTGAACCTAACAAAAGCATGACGTTAACGGGGATACCATGGCCGATATCAGCTTTGGAAACATTAACATTAACGACAACGGGTCCATCAACCTGTCTACAAAGGTTTTGGGGGTGGATTTAAATGAATTGGTGGATGGGTTTGTCAAGGCCAAAAGCGTCCCCATCACCCGTAAAGAAGTGGAGGTGTCCAAAAAAAGCGACACCTTGGCCGCCTATAAAGACTATGAAGACCTATTGAATGCCCTGAAAAGTCCATCGGGCAATTTACGTCGGCCCAGTGTGGCCCAAAACGGGACGGATGTTTTTGGGCAAAACATCGCCTATGCCACGTCATCATCGGGGGGGAGTTCTACGGCGGTGACGGTGACGCCCAAAACCGCAACGCCCCTTGGCACCTACAGTTTGACGGTAAATCGATTGGCCAAATCGGATGCGGTGCTTAGCAGTGCGGTGGATGTGTTTTCCAGTCAAGACGATCCCTTGATCACCACCGCCGGAAATTTGTCCATCAATGGCACCGCGATTACGGTTGGGGCGGGGGATAGTTTAAAAACTGTGGTGGATGCCATCAACGCCCAAACCAGCACCACCAAGGTCCGTGCCCAGATTGTGAATTTGGGCAACAGCACCTATCGTTTGAACCTGTCTGCTACCGAAAGCGGCAAGGCCATCACCCTGACGGGGTCCGATGCGGGGGTTTTGGATGATCTGAACCTCAGCGCGTTGGGGTCGGGGGAAACCGATGCTTCTTTATCGGCGGAGGTTGTCTATAACGGCGTCACCGTCACCCGCAGCAGCAACACCATCAAGGATTTAATCCCCAGTGCCTCCATTGATTTGTTTTCTGCCAATCCAGCGGACAGGATTCGGATTTCCGTGGAAACCAACAACCAAAATGTGCGGGCGCAGGTGGATGCCTTTGTTGAGGCCTATAATACCCTGCGGGATTTTTATGACACCCAAACCGTGGTGAATGGGGATGGGACCGTGCCAGAAACGTCCATTTTGGTGAATCAAACGGCCTTTCGGGGATCTTTTTTGGGGTTGGAAACGATTTTAACGGGGGGGGTATCGGGTCTATCGTCCGTCAGCAGTTTGCGGGATGTGGGCATTACGCTGGATAAAGACAATTATTTGGTGGTGGATGATGTCAAATTGAATGATGCCATTGTGGACAAAGGGGATGCGGTGGCCAAACTGTTTGGCTTTACCAGCACCAGCAGCAACAGCGATTTTTTTGTGGCGCGGCGTCCCGATGTGCTCAAATCCTCTTTGGGCAACACAGATATTACCGTGCGGGTGTTGGAAACCGATACATCAGGAAAACCCACCAAAGCGGAAATGGTGGTGGCGGGTGTCACCTATAATTCAACGCAGGTGACGATTTCCCAAGGGGGGGCCATTATCCCCCCCGAGGGGATTGGTCTGGATGAGGCCCGTTTTGGATACAGTGGGGGCGTCATTGCCCTAGGGGGGGCGGCAAAAACCACCACCATCAAAATGACCCAAGGGATTGCGGATCAGGTCGCCAGTTATCTTGACACCACCCTTAGCACCGACGGTGTTCTGGCCAACCAAAAAGCCAGCATCCAAGAGACCATCGACAGCATTGACGCCCAGATTGCCACGCTGAAAACACAGGTCGCGGATTATGAAAAAACCTTGCGGGCGTCTTTGCAAAATACAGAAAATCGCGTTTCCCAACTGACGGCCACGCAGAATTTCCTAAAGGCCCAGACCGACGCCCTGAACAGCAACAACTAACCGTTTTTTATCCTTTTTGCGCTAGGATTGAGGGATGTATAAAAAACACGCCCAAAGTGCCTATCAGGCCACGAATGTTTCCAGCCTGCCCCCAGGGGAGCAGATCGCCCGCCTGATGGAAAAAGGGGCCAGCTATATCAAACAGGCCAAAATTCATGTTTTGGCGAACGAATACGAGGCCCGCTATAACGAAACCGAAAAATGCATGACCCTTGTCACGGGCCTGATGGGCTGTTTGGACCGCAATCCCGCCACGGATCAAATGTGTGATGTGCTGGAAAATTATTACCAGTTTTTGCAAACCATGCTGGCCAAAATCAATATCACCAATGATCCCGCTTTTTGCGATGCCGTCATCGATTCCATGACCACCATGGCTGATACATGGCGGCAGATTCAAAAAGTATGTGCTGAACAGGGGGCAGGGGAGGGGTAGCACGTTATAGCCGCTTTAATGACGATCCGCCTCTGCTAATACACATCTAGTGTCTGATTGTCCCCTGTTCCCAAGAGATTCAGGAGAACAGCCCCCCCTAAAGCGTGGTATCCTGCATCAGGGCCACAACATCATTGCCATAACGGGCCACGTTCCTTTGGCTGGGGGATTGTCCATGATTCAGGATATCAAACAGGGGAGTTAGATAGATCGCTTCGCTGTGTTGCTGGGCATTCATGCGGGCGCGGCGTTTTAGGCCCTCGGCGGACAGGGCCACGGCACGTTCCCCCCATTCCTTCAGGGTATAGGGGCCCATGGGGGTCATCAGGCCCTGACGGGGTCCGTTTTTGTGGGCGGATTGGATATCCTCCAAAGAGACCTCATCCAGCCATGACAAAACCGTTTTCAGGGCCACAGCATCATACAACAAGCCCACCCAAAAGGCAGGCAGGGCCTTAATCATATCTGGCAAGCCCCCATCGGCCCCGCGCATTTCCAGAAATTTCTTTAATCGGACCTCGGGAAACGCCGTGGAGAGATGATCCGCCCAATCCGCCAACGTGGGCCGTTCGCCAGACAATCCAGGCAAGGAGCCCTTCATAAAATCCCCAAATCGTTGTCCAGCCACGTCAATATAGCGCCCTTTGCGATACACAAAATACATGGGCACCCGCAACATGTAATCCACATACTGGGAAAAGCCCATGGTGTCATCAAACACAAACTTTAAAAACCCACACCGATCAGGGTCGGTGTCTTGCCAAATACGGGCGCGATAGCTGGCGTAACCATTGATTTGACCCTCACCATGGCCAGAGTTGGCAAACAGGGCGTTGGCGAGGGGCTGCAAAAACAACCCCGCGCGGAACTTATCCACCATGTCGGCTTCGCTGGAAAAATCCAAATTGACCTGAATTGTTGTGGTGCGCAACATCATATCCAGCCCCAAGTCCCCCCGCTGGGGCATATACGCCCGCATGATGGTATAGCGTTGCTTGGGCATCCATGGACATTCTTCGCGTCGCCATGTGGGATGAAATCCTAAACATAAAAAGGCTATGTCCAGATCTTTGGCAACGGCTTTGACTTCGGATAGGTGCTGATCCAACTCCTCAGAGGTTTCGTGCAAGGTTTTTAGGGGGGCCCCAGAGAGCTCCAGCTGTCCCGCAGGTTCCAGAGAAATGGCCGCACCGTTGCGGGATAAAGCTATGACATGCTCCCCCTCAAAAATGGGTTGCCAACCAAAGCGTTGGGATAATCCCTCCAGCAAGGCCCGTATGCCGTTTGGGCCTTCGTAGGGAATGGGGGAATGGGTGGTTGTGCGATAGGGAAATTTTTCGTGCTCCGTGCCGATGGCCCAAGATTCGGCGGGCTTGCACCCACTGGCCAAATAGGACACCAAATCATCGGGATGGGTCACGGCGGTGGTGTTGCTGCTGGGCATAGCCGTCATAGTGGGATTCCTTAATGTTAACCTGTCACGGGATGGTTTACCAATCGCCCAAAAGGGCACGGCACACGGACAGGGCCGCAATGGCGGCGGTATCAGCGCGTAAGATTCTTCTGCCCATGGTCATGCCGTGACAGTGAGGGTTGCGCAGGATTTTGTCAAGCTCTTCCTTGGCCCATCCCCCTTCTGGCCCGATCATCAGGGTATAGGATGGGTAGGGCGGAAGCCCTATCAAAACATCATAAAGGCGTGGCGAGGCCCCCGTTTCATCCCCCACCAACAGGGCATCCCCATCCCTCTGCCGCGCTGCCAAATAGTCATGAAGGGACATCAGGGGGCGCAGATCAGGCAGGCTGTTGCGCTGGGTTTGCTCGGCGGCCTCGATGATGTGGGCTTGGGCGCGATCCCTGTTCCATTGACGCATTACGGTATGTTGGGTCAGCAGGGGTTGCAGGGTCGTCACCCCAAGCTCGGTGGCCTTTTCCAGAATCTTTTCCAAGGCTGGTTTTTTCACCAAGGCAAAGGCCAACGTCAACGGGGGCGTGATGATTTCCAAGGGGTTTGTGCAGTGATCCAAATGAATCTGGGTGGCTTTGGGGGTGATGCGGATAATACGGGCAACGTATGACCCTGTGATGCCATCAAAAACCTCCAGCGCGTCCCCCACCCGTGCCCGCATGACATGGGCTAGATAATGATGGGCAGCCTCGGGTAACACCAAATCTTGGTTGGGGGATAACGTGACAGGCAGATACAAACGGTTCATGATACCCCCATCATGGATCAAAGGGATACGGCGGTCAAAGGGAAAAGAGCGGTGTGAAAAGAGGATGGTAATACCAATGCACTTTCAAAACCATACACATTCCCCCATGTTTTTGAAAAAATTCCCTCTCCCGCTTGCGGGGTAGGGTTGGGGAGGGGGTCTTTTGCATTATTTTTCAGAATATTATTCTTATTGCAGCCTCCTTTCCCCGACGGGGAGAGGGGGTTCTTGATTGTGGTTTGATATGACTGTTTTTTGGCAGGACGCGCAGCCCAGCATACGGGAAAAGCCGCTTTTGAGCAAATGATGACACGCCCTAGCTAGGCTGCGTCGTGGGCGTCAGGGACAGCCCCGTGGGCGGGCTGGGTTAGGGCGGCGATGGTGGTTTTTAAATCGGGTATGCCCTGTCCCGTCAGGCAGGATGTGACCACCATTGGCAGGGTTTCATCAAAGGTGGCGTGGGTTAGGGACAGGGTGTCTTCGTCCATGAGATCGGCCTTGTTCAGCACCAACAGAGAGGCTTTTTCGGCCATGTCGGGGTTATAGGTTTCCACTTCATGGCGTAGCATGGCCAGCGTTTCTGCGGGGGTGGGATCATCCAGACCGATAACATAAATCAACAAGCTGCACCGTTCCCCATGTTTTAAAAAGCGATCGCCAAGGCCTAGGCCCTCGTGCGCCCCCTCAATCAATCCCGGAATATCGGCCACCACGATGCTTCGGTCGTGGATTTGCAGCACGCCCAAATGGGGGCGCAGGGTCGTAAAGGGATAATCGGCCACCTTTGGCCGTGCGCGGGACAGGGCCGTGAGCAGGCTGGATTTCCCCGCGTTGGGCTTGCCAATCAGGCCCACGTCGGCAATGGTTTTTAATTGCAACCAGACGGGCATTTCCTGCCCCGGTTCCCCAGGTTGCGTGATGCGTGGGGCGCGGTTGGTTGAGGATTTAAAATGTGCATTGCCCATGCCGCCGCGACCGCCAGAGAGCAGGACAATGTCCTCTCCGTCGCGGCACAAATCGGCCAGAACGGTGGTTTTGTCATCGGACAAAACCTGCGTGCCCAAGGGCACATACAGCACAACGTCCGCCCCCCTGCCCCCGTGGCGGTTTTTGCCCATACCTGGGCGGCCAGCTTTGGCGCGAAAGTGCTGTTGATAGCGAAAATCAATCAGGGTGTTCAGGTTGGCGCGGCACACCACGCGCACATCCCCGCCGCGCCCGCCGTTGCCGCCGTCAGGCCCCCCAAATTCAATGAACTTTTCACGACGAAAGCTGAGGCATCCCGCCCCGCCGTGACCGCTTTCGATGTGGATTTTGGCTTCGTCTAAAAATTTCATATCACAATCTTTACAGGGCCAACGCGCCGCCAGCCTTTTGTTTTTTAACCAGTTTGCGCAAAATCATGGTGCGTTTCAGAGAGGAGAGATGGTCCAAAAACAAAATCCCATCCAAATGATCCATTTCGTGTTGCAAGCACGTGGAGAGCAGGCCACGGGCGTGCAGGGTGTGCGGGGCGCCAGTGGGGTCTTGGTAGGTGATTTTGACCTCAGCCGGACGGACCACGTCGCTGTAGTGGGTGGGAACGGACAGACAGCCTTCGTTATAGCTGGACATCTCCTCGGATAGCCACGTGATGACAGGGTTAATAATGATATGGGCCCCGCCGTCCTCTTCGCCCACGTCCATAACCAACATACGCTGGCCAATACCCACCTGCACGGCGGCCAGACCAATGCCCTTGGCATCATACATGGTATCCAGCATATCCCGTAGCGTCTGCGCCAAAGCGGCGTCAAAGATGGTGACGGGCGCGGCCTTTTTTTTCAAAAAAGGATGCGGGGCAGTAAGAATCGGGAGAATAGCCATAACAATGGCAGTCTATCACAAATTTTTGGCCTAATCACCACAAAATCCTTATTAGTAATTCTGCTTACTACCGTACACTTTGCGCTAGCCTATTGAGATAATTCGTTTTCCGTGTATTTTGTGGTTTAAGGAAATCATAAAAACAAGGATGAGCACGATGCAACGTGCCGCGAACGAATTATCCCAAGTGGTAAGAGAGCATTTTTTGATGCATCCTGCAAGGATTGCGTGTTTTTTGGCCATGATTTGGGGG
>CANGYP010000068.1 GCA_947458235.1 Alphaproteobacteria bacterium | reverse complement strand
TCAATTCCATCATCCAAGCTGCCAAACGCAAAGCCAGAGGATACGGCAAAAAACACTTCGCCACCATCGCCTTCCTCCTCACAGGAAAACTCGACTTCCGTAAAGTCAACCCTTTTCTACCCACCCATTTTGCATAAGAGCCGTTTTTTTCTTAAATAGGGCGATGTAGTACCAAAATCGGATGCGTTATCCCAAATCTCTTGAATTTTCTCGTTGTTTTTGCTATCATTTTCTTTGCTCGTTGTTGGGGTGGTTGTGGTCATTTAAAACCTCCCCAATAATGCTTTAATCTGTTGCATGGCCTCATATTGGCCAATGTCTTTGATGTAGGCCCAAAGGGCGATCAAATCACCGCCCCGATCCCCCGTGGAAAAATTCGCCCACTTCCCCGTGCGCAGGTTGATTTTGAAGCTGCCAGGTTTGGTATCAGAACGCGTAGGATTCAGGGCCACCCATTCGTGGCCCTCTCGTTTGCCATGGGGACAAAGATAGGAAACGATCGTCAAGGATGAAGATTTTGCCAAATCGGCAATGGTTTTAAAGTCGGATGTCATGCTTGCCCCCTATTCTGCGTTATTTTGAATAAACGTCTGCCATTCCAAAATACCAACCACGTCACATCACTTGCCAAGGTTAGCAATCAAAGTGCGAATATCCTCAACACGCCATGCGGTTGTTTTGGGGCCAAGTTTAACGGGTTTTGGGTATTGCCCTGCCTTCACCCCTGCCCACCATGACGATTTGCTTATAGGGAAAACTTTCAAAACCTGTGGCAACCGTAAAAAGCCTGTTTCTGGTAAATGATGTTTCATCGTACGTTCCTTTTTTTATTAAATAAGTAATACTTAGTACACGTTTTGATACGACGTTTAGGCCAATCCCAACGTCTTCATCCGATTGCTTGCGGCTTCCTTAGATACGTTAAAGGCCTCAGAGAGCAACCTTTTAGACTCTTGATTATCAGGCCTTCCTTTAGTCGTCTGAAAATCAAAATACTTTTCTTTAAAAAGGGCCTTTGGCATTAAAAGCATTGCGGCGAACATATCCGCCTGTGTTTCCATATCTTTTTGTTTTTTTGGCGAAAGGTTATAAAAAAACTCTCTGCTCCAATGGCTTATGTACTCTTTATGCAAGCAAAAATGCCCAAGTTCGTGGGCAATCGTAAAGCGTGCAACATGTTCTTTTTTTTCTTTGTTTACACCATGTGGCTCCAAAGAAGAATCACAGAAAAGGAGAGACGCTTCAGGGATAATCATACCCAAAGTCCCATCGCCCCGCATACCCTGCAAATCTCTGAACATGAGTTTTAATCCCAAATGCTCTCGTGCAATGTTCTCCACATCCATAGGACACGAGGGATTTAAGCCATAGGATTCCAATAAAGAATCCACACTTTTTTGAATTTTTTCGGGGTGCAAAAAGTTAATCTTCATTTTTTTTCATTCTTTTTCTTAGGAGTGCGCAGTATTTTTGAGGATTGCCTTTAATAATCTTCAGAATTTCCGAATCAACCTTATCGGCAAGAGAAAGAAGTAAATCACTGTCATATCTCAAATATTTTGCCATTTTTTTTACAACCTCTTCGGAAGGGGGCTGGAATTCTCCCCGTTCAATTTTGCTCATATACGTTGGGGTTATGTCCAACTGAATAGCCAATTGTCGCTGGCTGATTCCCTTAGCCTCTCTAAGCATCCTGATTTTTTCTCCAAAGTTTACCTGTTCCATTGCTTGCTCCTTTGTGTGTGTCTATTTATTTTTTAATGAATAGGTACTACATATTCATCATCTACACAAGAGCAAATGTGTATGACTTACTACAATTTCGAAAAATAACAATCAATCAATTGTTTTTAAAAACAATACTGTCCAAATAATCAGCCCATTCTTGCATCATTTTGGTGCGTTCATCTAAAAATTGGGCACGGTCATAGGCGGCATCGACTTTGGTGCGCGGGGCATGGGCCAGCTGCCTGTCCACAACCTCATGACGGTATCCAAGCTGCTCTTTAATTGTGCTCATGGCCAAAGCCCGAAAACCATGGCCCGTCATTTGCCCCTTATACCCAAGCCGTTCAATCGCCTTTAAAATAGTGTTGTTACTCATACACCGTCGCGGCTCAACTTGATTCGGAAACACATTAACACCGTATCCCATTGATTGCTTTATATTTTCTAAAATGGCTAAAGATTGACGGGACAAAGGCACAACATGGGATTTTCGCATTTTCATGCGCTCAGGCGGAATCACCCATAGCTTTTTTTCAAAATCAAACTCATCCCACTTCGCGTTAATCAATTCGCTTGTGCGAACAAAAGTTAACATTAACAATCTGATGGCATAGCGCGTATGCAAAAATAACCGTGCATCATTTTGTTCGAGGGTTTTTATAAACTCTGGCAACTCTTTTGCATCCAAGGCGGCGAAATGGGTATGCTTTACAGGCCTTAATGCCCCCTTTAAATCGGCGGCCACATTCCTTTCTGCCCGCCCTGTGGCAATGGCGTATCGCAATATCTGGCCACATACCTGCAATGCTCGATGGGCCATTTCGTGCGCACCACGCCGCTCTATAGCCCGCAAAGCCGTTAATAACAAAGGGGCGGCTATATCTTTGATGGGATAAGCCCCCAAAACAGGGAAAATATCGTTTTCTAAACGCCTCAACGTATAATCAGACGTGTTTTTTATCCATTTTGCACTTTGCATTTCGTGCCATTCACGGGCAATCACCTCAAACGTGTTATCCGTATTCATTTTGGACTGATGGCGGGCCTGTTTGCGCTCTAAAGAAGGATCAACACCGTTTGACAACAATTTTCTGGCCTTATCCCGTTTTTCTCTGGCCTCCGCAAGCGTCACTTCAGGATACACGCCAAAAGCCAACCGTTTTTCTTTGCCATGCCAACGGTACTTAAAACGCCAATACTTGGATCCCGTAGGCATCACCTCTAAATACAACCCGCCTGAATCAGACAGCTTTTTTGCCTTCTCTTGGGGCTTAGCATTGCGGCATTGCGTATCGTTTAGGGGCATCTGCAAATGCTGGTTCAATTTATGCCCCCGAATATGCCCCCTTTTTATGCGGATGTAAACAGACAGTGTTGGACAAACTTGGATGAAAAAAGACAGAATGCCTTTGGCAATTAAAGATTTTTTGGACAACAATGGACGGGGGAAAATCAAGATATGGCGGAGAGAAAGGGATTCGAACCCTTGATACGCTTTTGGCATATACACACTTTCCAGGCGTGCGCCTTCGACCACTCGGCCACCTCTCCGCATTAGGATGGACCAGATAACACCAGAAACGGAGCCTTGACAAGGGTTTTTGTGTACAGCATTTTGTGTATAGTATTTCCTCTTTTTAATCGTGCCATATTATGCTAGAATAGGGTTTTGATGGAGGCTTTGTATGGTTTACAGCGTAGATTTTCGTTTGTGCGTGGTGAAGAACATTTCTGAGAAGGGCATGACGTGGGACAAAGCCATGGAGGTTTTCAGCATAACGCGGGATACGGTGCGTCGTTGGATGAAGATGTATCGCGAGGAGGGGAACGTGGGGGATGCCCCCCGTAAGCCCTATAAGGTGCGAAAGATTGACGGTGAAAAATTGGAGAAAATCATTGAGCATCAACCTGATGCGACGTTAGCGGAAATTGCGGAGCATTTCGATTGTTGGCCTCAATCGATTCACAAACGGTTTGTAAAAATGGGCATAACGCGTAAAAAAAACAACGCTTTACATCGAGAGAGATGAAGAAAAACGCGCAGCATTCCAGCACGAGATTGCGACATTGAATCCCGAGGACATTGTTTATATGGATGAGTCCGGTTTTTCTGATGGACTTCAGAGAGATTATGCCAGAGCCAAGCGCGGAAGTCTAGTGATTTCAAACATTAAGGGGAAGAAAAACAAGCGGACCTCGGTGATTGCTGCCTATGCTTCGGCCACAAAAACGCTGCTGGCGCCGTATGCTTTTGTGGGGTACACGGATGCCAAACGGTTCAATGGATGGATCGAGACATGCTTGCTGCCCGTGCTGCGCGCTGGTCAAGTTGTCGTCATGGACAATGCCCCGTTTCATAAGTCCCAAAAAACAAAAGACCTCATAGAATCCGTGGGTTGCAGGCTTCTTTACCAACCCAAATACTCCCCAGATCTCAACCCCATCGAACATGTCTGGGCCAACCTCAAACGAAAATATCGCAAAATTATACGCCACCCCAACATGGACCATTACAACGCCGTCAATGCCCTTTTTTAGTACGATTAAAAAAGGGAAATACTATACAATCCATGAGCATCGACCTATGGGTTCCAGTCCTGTTGGGCGCACCACTTGTCTGACCCCCCTTTAAACCGTTCTTTTAACCTTTAAAGCCCCCCCTTAAGGAAACACAGGGTACTGCTTTTGCATATCCGTTTGTAAAAATGTTGTAGGGGGTCTGGTATTCTTTTTCCAGTGATACCAGATGTGGTGTTCGTTAAAAGAATATACTGGGGCTAAATGGGGCAAATCCTGCGTGATACTAATGTCGTTTTTGGTTTCATCCAACACCAGAACATCCGTATTGGTGTAAATCAACAAAACGGCGCGATAGAGGGTTTTGTCTTGATCAAAGACCACAGCGATACGCAAACGTTCAGGTATAATGCCCAGCACTCTGAAGCTGATATATTTGGTGAGGGCAAAATCTTCGCTATCCCCCCCAAAGGTCAAAAAATCTTCGGGATCTTTCCACACATCCCCTGATCCCACAGAATCACTGTCATGATAATACGGGGTGCGATTGACAAAGGCCTGAACGGCCTCGATCTTCCCTTTTGATGCAAGATACGCCGTTTGTTTGAGGAAGGTTTGCCATTGATAAAAGGGGGTATCGTTCTCTGGATCCTCCGAAAGAGGGGTTTGCCCAAAGGCTATGCGTGCTTTTTGTAAATACCGTTGCAAAGATTCGATTTTCCCCACAAAAGCCGCTGGCGTATCAAACGCTATTTCACTGGCATCAAAGATATTGAGACCCCGAGGTGGGGCAATATCCAGATCCATAAGCGCATCCGCACTGTTGATCCCTGCCCGATCTATGCGCTGGGGCTTTTTGATGATGGGTTGGGGGGAGGGCGGTCGTGACTGTGCCTGCTTTTGTGTAGAAGCAGTCAATTCTTGGCGGGGCAGACCCACGGAGGCCCATGCGGTTAACAGGAAACCCAACACAAAAATAAACGTCAAAAACAAAACGCGGACTATGGGGAACATTACACAAAAAGACCGTGGTTGGAAAACATATCCCCCACAGTCTACAACAAAAGTCTCACTAAAATCTTTACAGCGATTCCTTGAGAGGCAAAGCCTTGATCCACCCCGCTGTGAGAATCTCCAATGTTCGGTTTTGTCCCAAACGATCGTTCAGACATTTAAAGTCCACCTGATCCAGCGGTTGATCCTGATTGTGACAGGAATACACCACCGTTTCCTGTCCCGTCACAGGATCGCGGTGGATTTGCAGACACTGGGCGCATATTTTTTTCATCATACACTGCATGGGGCTGTTGATGCTGCCAATGGCTTGTGTCACGTTGGGCAGATAGGGGGCCAACACACCATGGCGGGCGATGCGCACGGCATCCATCATGCGGTCGGATCCAATGACAATCACATGATCCACGGTTTCTGTGGGAATCAGGGGCGTCCCCAAATCCCCCCGGGCGTAGGCGGCAATGGCCTGCACAATGTTTCCCGTATAGGCACGATCTTGGGGGCGGTTCTGGGCAAAGTCCGAAGGCTCATCACAGCACCACACCACCACATCGCTGGCAGATTCAATTTTATCCACGTGATAACGGTCACCAGATTTTTTATAGCCCGCAAAATACAACACGCGGCTGCCCACCGCCTTTAACGCGGCCCCGATGGAAAACAAAACGGCATTCCCCAAACCACCGCCCACCAGCATGACGGTTTTTTGGGGGGGGATATGGGTAGGCTCCCCCGTGGGGCCCATCAGAATGACGGGCTCGCCAACCTTCAGATGGCGGCACAAACTGGATGATCCGCCCATTTCCAAAATAATGGTGGCCAGCAACCCTTGTTCTTTATCCACCCAAGCCCCTGTGGCGGCGATACCCTCCATGGCCAAACGGGTGCCATTGACGATGGGGGCGTAGGTTTCAAAATTTTGCAAACGATAAAACTGCCCGGGCTGAAACTGACGCGCGGCTTGGGGGGCACGTACCACAACCTCCACAATGGTGGGGGTTAAACGATTCACGGCGTGGACCGTGGCAAACAGCTGATCGTGCAGATGGGCAAAAAACGCCGCGTCTTCTGTCCGCTGTCCTCGGCCCTCGGCTTCCAAAACGCGGGATACGATGGGATAGCCCTGCTTCGCACTGCCCATGGCCTTCACCACATTCCCCGCAAAAGACGGATGCATGTCCCCAAAAAAGCTGATAAAGCGATGATGGTCATACCGGCTGGCCAAAATATGGGGCGTTGTGGGTTTGGCCAGAGCTTCGGGCTTTACGGCCGTTCCCGTTTCATCAATGGCCTGAAAATAACGCCCGTCCAGCGTGATGTGCGTGGGGTCTTCGTCATGCAGCACAATATTGGGCTTGGTGCCTGCCGCCACCAGAATGGTGCGGGCCGGCAGGGTGTGGGTGCTGCCGTTGCTGTGCTGAACAGTTAAGCCCTTGGCCCATCCCGATTCATCCACATCCACCGCCACAGGGGTGCAGTGGGGGGCAATGGCAATGCCTTCCTCTAGGGCCTTTTCCACCTCTTCGTGATTCAGGGTATAGGACGGCGCATCGGTTAGATCCTTTCGGTACACCAACGTCGATCCCCCCCAAGATTGCAAAAGACCGATCACATCGGGATTGGGCTTGCCCCTTTCTGCCCGCAGCGCCCTGGCATGCATCAGGTATTCATCCAAAATGGCCAAATCTGCAGGACCATAGGCAGCGCGAACAGCGGCTTCGCCCTGTTGCTGGGATAACGTTT
>CANGYP010000067.1 GCA_947458235.1 Alphaproteobacteria bacterium | reverse complement strand
GCATCAAAAAATGCTCTCTTACCACTTGGGATAATTCGTTCGCGGCACGTTGCATCGTGCTCCTCCTTGTTTTTATGATTTCCTTAAACCACAAAATACACGGAAAACGAATTATCTCAATAGGCTAGCGCAAAGTGTACGGTAGTAAGCATACAGACAGAAAGTTTAGCGGATGTGGTGAACCGCGTGCAGTCCGTTTATGAGGCCGAGATCGTTCCCCTGCGCAATGCGGGCAAAACAGTCGTGCTCATTGCCCATGGTAACACCAATCGCGCCTTGATTAAATTAGCGTTGGATTTGTCAGAACAAGAAATAGAGTCCGTTGAACTTCCGACGGGTGTTCCTGTAATCGTTACAAACCGAGAATGGGCCTTGGTTTCGGATCTCGGCCTGCGCCGCCATCAAAGCTTGCAGAAAACCCCAGAATACCTCGCATGGGCTCGAGAGTTTGCTGGGTCTCAGCGAGGATAGTCCCCCCCCCTACCCCTCCATAATAATCGTCCCCGCCCCTTCTGAGGTGAAGGTTTCCAGCAGCAGGGCGTGGGGGATGCGGCCATCTAAGATCACCGCCGCGCCGACGCCGCGGGATATGGCATGCAGGCAGGTTTGGATTTTGGGAATCATGCCGCCAGTGATGGTGCCATTTTCGATCATTTTTTGCGCTTGGCTCAGGGTGATTTTGGGCAGCAAGGTTTTATCTTTGTCCAAAACCCCCACCACGTCGGTGAGCAGCAGCAGGCGCGTGGCCTCCATGGCCTCGGCAATGGCACCCGCGGCGGTGTCGGCGTTGATGTTATAGGTCTGGCCGTTCGGGTCCATGCCAATGGGGGCAATGACGGGAATAATGTCGGACTCGGCCAGAACGTCCAGAACGTGGGGATTCACAAAGGTAGGCTCCCCCACAAAGCCCAAATCCAGCAGGCGTTCGATGTTGGAATCGGTTTTTTGGGTGGGGCGATGGCGCAGCTTGCGGGCCTCGATCAGTTGTCCGTCTTTGCCAGACAGGCCCACGGCGTGGCCCCCTGCCCTGTTGATGGCACTGACGATGCTTTTGTTAATGGACCCGCACAGGACCATCTCCACAATCTCCACCGTGGCGGCATCGGTGACGCGCAGGCCGTCGATGTATTCACTTTTGATTTTTAAGCGCTCTAGCATGGCGCCAATCTGGGGCCCGCCGCCGTGCACCACCACGGGGTTCATGCCCACCTGTTTCATCAGGACAATATCACGGGCAAAGGCCTCGGTCAGGCTGTCCTCCCCCATGGCATGGCCGCCAAATTTAATGACAACGGTGCGCCCCGCATACTGGCGCATATACGGCAAAGCATCGGACAACGTGCGGGCCTTAGCCGCAATCGCAGGATCAACATCGCGCAGGGGGTGAGTTTCTTTCATACGGGTAACAGGAATCAGGTGACAGGTAACAGGTAACAGATTTTGGGGGGGATGCTAGGATTTTTTTGTAAAAAACCCCCTTGCGCCCCCCTGCCCCGCTGTGTTATGTACCGGTCCTGTTTTTGAAAAAACGTTGCAGACTGCCGGTGTTTTTAAACCCTTAAAAACGTAAAGCCCGCACGAGATGTTGATCAGAGCCCCTAAAAAAGCGCCCCATGGTTGCGGGCCTTTGGTGTGGCTTTGTCCCCTCCCCTGCTTCTTTTTTTTAAGTATGTGTTTTGTTTGGGGAAAGTTATGTTACGTTCAGAAAAGCCTGCCTATATTGCCGCCGTGAAAGAGGCTGTGTCCCATGCCTCCATCGTCATTGTTGTGAAAAAAACGGATTACACGGTGGCTAACTCCCTTGGCTTGCGCCGCGCCGTGCGGGATGCGGGTGGGGCGTTGCAGGTGTCCAAAAACACCCTGTGCCGTTTGGCTGTTCAGGGGACGGTTTGTGAGGTTTTAACGTCTTCCTTTGTGGGTCGCACCGCCGTTGTGACGGGTCAGGATCCCGTGGGCCTGTGCAAGGTTCTGGTGGATGAAGAAAAGAAATTTCCGGACCAGCTTCAGGTTCTCAGCGCCGTGATGGATGGCCGTTTGCTGTCCGCCGAGGATGTGCGCACCCTGTCCAAGCTGCCGTCCATGGATGTTCTGCGCGGTATGTTGATCGGCCTGATTCAGGCCCCCGCCACAAAAATTGCAGGTGTTGTTCAGGCACCGGCTGCGCAGCTGGCGCGGCTTTTGTCAGCCTACAGCAAAAAGTAACCTTCCCTCTCAGACCATCTATAGGAGTTTTTTATGTCTGATAAATTGAACGCTTTGATTAAAGACCTTTCCGCTTTGACGGTTCTGGAGGCTGCTGAGCTGGCCAAAAGACTGGAAGACGAATGGGGTGTGTCTGCGGCCGCGCCTGTGGCTGTGGCGGCTGCCCCTGCTGGTGGTGGTGAGGCTGCTGCCGTTGAGGAAAAAACCGAGTTTGATGTGATTTTGGTCGCTGCTGGTGACAACAAAATCAACGTGATCAAGGAAGTTCGCGCCATCACGGGTCTGGGCCTGAAAGAAGCCAAAGACCTGGTGGAAGCGGCCCCCAAGCCCATCAAGGAAGCCGTGAAAAAAGAAGAAGCGGAAGACATTAAGAAAAAAGTCGAAGCTGCTGGCGCCAAAGTCGACATTAAGTAGACGGCCATTAAAACGTGTTGCCCAAAGGGCGCGACTGTGTCATAACGTGTGTCGTATCATCGTTTTGACAGGCGTGCCCTTTGGGTTCTATGCGTTTTTCTTTTTCTGGATCTGTTTGGGCCTGTCCCCCCTTCCCTCTTTGTTGTGATTTTTAGAGAGTGTTTACCCGTATGGCTGCTTCGTTCACTTCGCGCAAACGTCTTCGTAAGAGTTTTGGAAAAATCCCCCAAGTTGTGGACATGCCGAACTTGATTGAGGTGCAGCGGAATTCGTGTGCCCATTTTCTGCAGATGGATATCCCCCACGCTGAGCGTTTGCGGGTCGGCCTGCACGAGGTGTTTCAGTCCATTTTTCCCATCGCCGATTATGCCAATCGGGCGCAGTTGGAATATGTGTCGTATGACTTTGACGCGCCCAAGTATGATGTTGAGGAATGTCAGCAGCGCGGGATTACCTTTGCGTGCCCGCTGCGTTTGACCCTGCGTCTGGTGGTGTGGGATTTGGATGAGGACACAGGGGTCCGCTCTATCCGCGACATTAAGGAACAAGAGGTTTACGTCGGGGACATCCCCTTGATGACCGAAAACGGGACGTTTGTGGTCAACGGGACCGAGCGGGTGATTGTATCCCAGATGCACCGATCCCCTGGTGTGTTTTTCGATCATGACAATGGGAAATCCCATGCGTCGGGAAAATATCTTTATAATGCCCGTGTGATCCCCTACCGCGGGTCGTGGCTGGATTTTGAATTTGATGCCAAAGACATTTTGTATGTGCGCATTGACCGCCGCCGCAAATTGCCGGTGACAACGTTTTTGATGTGTTTGGACAATGAGGCCACGGCGAAAAAGCGGGCTCAGGGTCCTTTGGCCCCTTACGAGGCCCAGGGTATGTCCGCGCTGGATATCCTAAACACCTTTTATACCCACACGCATTACACCGTTTGCAAAGGCGGATGGCAGACCTCTTTCGTGCCCGAAAAATGGCGCGGGGTGAAGTTGATTCATGATCTGGTGGACGCCAAAACGGGTGAAGTTCGCCTGCCCGCTGGCACCAAAATGACGCCGCGTCTGATGAAAGAATTGGAGAAGGAAAAGTTTTCCGCCATTTTCGTCAACCCCGAAGGGTTAATCGGCGGATTTTTGGCGCTGGATATCATTGATGAATCCACGGGGATCGTTCTGGCCGATGCAGGTCAGGAAGTGGATGCCGCTGTGTTGGAATTGGTGGCCGAAAAGGGTCTGAAGGACCTTTATTTGCTGGACATTGACTATATTAAATACGGCCCCCACATGTTAAACACGGTGATGGCCGATAAAAACTATTGCCGTGAAGAGGCGTTGGCGGACATTTACCGCGTCATGCGCCCAGGCGAGCCCCCCACATACGAGGCCGCGGAAGCCCTGTTCAAAAGCCTGTTTTTTGACGAAGAGCGCTATGACCTCTCCGCCGTGGGTCGTGTGAAGCTGAATGCCCGTTTGGGCCTGAATGCGCCGGATACCGTGCGGATTTTGGAGAAAGACGATATTGTTGAAATTGTGCGCACCATCATCAATCTGAAAGATGGCCGCGGCGAAGTGGATGATATTGATCACTTGGGCAACCGACGCGTGCGATCCGTGGGTGAGTTGATTGAAAACCAGTACCGTTTGGGTTTGCTGCGCATGGAACGCGCCATTAAAGAGCGCATGGGCGCGGTGGAGCTGGAAACGGCCATGCCCCATGATCTGGTGAATGCCAAGCCTGTTGTGGCAGCGGTGAAGGAGTTTTTTGGATCGTCCCAGCTGTCCCAGTTTATGGACCAGACCAATCCGTTGTCGGAAATTACGCACAAACGCCGTCTTTCGGCCTTGGGCCCTGGGGGATTAACGCGGGAGCGGGCGTGGTTCGAGGTTCGGGACGTTCACCCCACCCACTACGGCCGGATTTGTCCCATCGAAACGCCGGAAGGGCCGAACATCGGTCTGATTAACTCTTTGGCGACATTTTCCCGCATCAACCGCTATGGGTTCATTGAAAGCCCTTACCGTAAAGTCATTGATGGCAAGGTATCCCTTGTTGTGGATTACCTGTCGGCGCTGGAAGAAAGCCGTTACACCATTGCCCAGTCCAACGCGGCCCTGAATGAACAGGGCGGTTTTGCGGACGAGCTGATCACCTGCCGCAAAGCGGGCGAGTTCATCTTGGCCCGCCGTGAAGACATTGATTACATTGATGTTTCACCAAAGCAGTTGGTGTCTGTGGCGGCGTCGCTGATTCCGTTTTTGGAAAATGACGATGCCAACCGCGCCCTGATGGGATCCAACATGCAGCGTCAGGCCGTGCCGTTGCTGCGTGCCGAGGCCCCCTTGGTGGGCACGGGGATGGAGGCCGTTGTGGCCCGTGATTCCGGTGTGGTGGTTGTGGCCCGCCGCGATGGCGTTGTGGACCGTGTGGATGCCGAGCGTATCGTGCTAAAAACCGCCGATGGTGCCACGGGCGTTGGGGTGGACATTTATAACCTACGGAAATTCCAGCGATCCAACCAAGACACCTGCATCAACCAAAAACCAGTGGTGAAGGTGGGGGATGTGATTAAAAAGGGGGATATTATCGCCGATGGACCGTCCACCGATTTGGGGGAGCTGGCCTTGGGACGCAACGTGCTGTGTGCCTTCATGCCGTGGAATGGGTATAACTTCGAGGATTCCATTCTGCTGTCCGAGCGCATCGTGCGCGATGACGTTTTCACATCCATTCACATCGAAGAGTTCGAGGTCATGGCCCGCGATACCAAGCTGGGTCAGGAAGATATCACTCGGGATGTTCCCGATGTGGGCGAGGAAGCCCTGCGTAATCTGGACGAAGCGGGTATTGTGTACGTCGGGGCGGAAGTGAAGCCTGGGGATATTTTGGTGGGGAAAGTGACGCCCAAGGCGGAAACCCCCTCAACCCCTGAGGAAAAATTGCTGCGGTCCATTTTCGGCGAAAAGGCCAGCGATGTGCGCGATACGTCCCTGCGTTTGCCCCCTGGGGTGGCGGGGACGGTGGTTGAGGTGCGGATTTTCTCTCGTACCGGTATTGACAAGGACGAGCGGGCCGTGGCCCTAGAGCAAGCTGGCATTGATGCCCTTGCCCGCGAGCGGGATACCCAGCGCCGCATCATTGAAACCAGCTATTACGACCGTTTGGCCTCTTGGTTGACGGGTCAGGTTGTGGAAAAGGCCACGGGGGCCAAGCGGGGGCAGACCCTTGACGCCGCCGCGCTGGACGCCATGCCCAAAAACCAATGGTCCAAAATTGTGGTTCAGGATGCTGTGGTCATGGACCGCATCGCCACCCTGAATCAG
Organism: Alphaproteobacteria bacterium; assembly: GCA_947458235.1. Taxonomy (GTDB): domain Bacteria; phylum Pseudomonadota; class Alphaproteobacteria; order JAJTHO01; family CANGYM01; genus CANGYM01. The sequence continues at coordinate 1,159 of CANGYP010000067.1, read as the reverse complement.
GAATTTGAAGCCAGCCTGCGCGAGATCAACGCCAGATTTAACGATAAGGTCGATAAACTGCAACGCGGGGATGATTTGCAACCGGGCGTGATGAAGATGATTAAGGTCTTTGTCGCCGTGAAGCGCAAAATCCAGCCTGGGGACAAAATGGCTGGTCGTCACGGGAACAAGGGGGTTGTGTCCCGCATCATGCCGCTGGAAGACATGCCGTTTCTGGAAGACGGCACGCAGGTGGATATCGTGTTAAACCCGCTGGGTGTTCCCTCACGGATGAACGTGGGTCAGATTTTGGAAACCCACCTCAGCTGGGCCTCGGGCGGTTTGGGCCGTCAGGTGGCGCAGATGATTGCCTCTCTGGACAAGGACAAGGGGCAGAAAGAGGTCAAAGCGCACCTGAAAACCCTCTACCCCGATGCCGAAACGCAAGGGGAAATCGAGGCGATGAATGGGGAGGACCTGAAGGAACTCTGCCACAACCTGAAAAAAGGTGTGCCCATGGCCACACCCGTTTTTGATGGCGCGAAGGAAGCCGAGATTGTTCAAATGCTGGAAAAAGCGGGCCTGAACGGATCAGGTCAGGTGATTCTGTATGATGGCCGCACGGGGGAAAAGTTCGATCGTCCCGTGACGGTGGGATACATTTACATGTTGAAATTGCACCATTTGGTGGATGATAAAATCCACGCGCGGTCCATTGGGCCGTACAGTTTGGTGACGCAGCAGCCGCTGGGCGGAAAGGCCCAATTCGGGGGCCAGCGTTTTGGGGAGATGGAGGTCTGGGCCCTGCAAGCCTACGGCGCCGCCTATACCCTGCAGGAAATGCTGACCATCAAGTCCGACGACGTGGCTGGCCGGACCAAGGTTTACGAATCCATCGTTAAGGGCGATGCCACGTTCCAAACGGGTATCCCCGAATCCTTTAACGTCTTGGTGAAGGAAATCCGTGCCTTGGGCCTGAACATCGAGCTGAAACAAAGCGATTATCTACAGGCCCAAGAAACCAGAAAGCCCCTGCCCTCTTTCGAGGGATAGGGGCTGTAAAAACCATTTTCCGCTGGCCTAATTTTTTAGGGCTCTTTCCCAAAACGGGTGGGTAGTGTGCTATAGCTCTGAGGGAACCCCATCCTGGAGAGTGATATGGAAAAGATTTTTGAGCAGG
>CANGYP010000066.1 GCA_947458235.1 Alphaproteobacteria bacterium | reverse complement strand
GATATTTCTGACCTTACGCAAGAAGAACTTGACCAAATCGCTGAACAAATGAACAATACCCCACGAAAATGCCTCGACTACAAAACCCCAAACGAGGCCTTTTCCGCCGCTCTCAAAGGGTGTTGCACTTCGAGTTAGACACCGCCAAATAATCATTTGACTTTTTATAAAAAATAGTGCAATTCTTATTTTTTATTATTCAAACAATGAAGATGTTAAAACCAGAAGAATGGCCCCTTTCTGAAGAGCAATGTGCCGACCTTGAAAAAATCCAAGTTATTCTGGATCGCTATGGAGGAATAGTGAACAGTTTTAAAAAACTTGTTCCTAATGATATTGCTGAATGCGTTTTAGACATCGTGGGTCGGCATGATTTTACGCAATCCCCTATTTTACTTATAAAAAACATTAAATCCCCAGAAATGTATCGCTTGTTGCATATAGTCCTCACAAATGTGGAGGAAAAAGAAACTCTTTTAGGATTAGCGGGCGATAGTGTCGTCGTTCAATCAAGAACATTTTACGAAGATCAGAATTTGCACAGGGACAAAGGCGATGGTTTTATTTCCCTGTACTGTTCCCAAGGGGGTGGGCATGCCGCCACAGTGTTTTTGGATCGTAAATCCTGTATTTCTATCCTAACATCGGAAGATATCGAGTGTCTAAAAAATGCCGATTTATGGAACTCATATGAAAACGGCCCTGTGTCGTTGGTATTTGATCGTCGCACTATTCCTTTTTTCTTGAATCAAGAGGGCGAAGCCTTTGAAAAGGCCTACCCTGTTCTTCTAAAGTTGAAAGAATTGACTTATACACAGCATTCAACAAAGGTGACCCTCAATAATAATGAGGCTGTGTTTTTTGATGATGAGCGCCTTCTTCATGGACGGGCTGCCGTAGGACCTCTTGAGGAAGAGCGTCGTTTGTTGAGACTTCACTACGAATCTCGTTATCAACGTTAAGATCTGCTTTCAAAATCAAAACCCCCTAACACAGCCTCCAATAACCAACCATCCCACCCACACCATCCCACCCACCCCCTTATCCCCCTATTTTCGGCTATCCTGTACCCTATAAATGATAGAGGTTGCTATGCCTGCTTTACCCCCCATAGAATTGAGCGGCGATGTTTTTCAGGCCCTGCAAGGCTTAGCCCAAGAAAGTCATGCCCCTTCGTTGGAGGCCTTTGTGGAGCGTGTTCTTTTGCACGCTATCGAAGAGACGGAGTAGGGGCTTGCTATGGATCAGCGGATTCAGGCAAAGACGTGTTTCAAGAACATCCCGTATCCGTTTTTGCACAGGAACCGAAAGTTTCGGGATGTCCTTCTTTAAAACCAACGGATGATAAGATAGGGTGTATAGTGTTTTCAATTTATTTTGCGGTTATGGTGCACCTGTGAATCGCCATACCCATGAGACCCCTATGGTGTTCCTCGCATCACGGGAAACCGCCAGTCTGGACCAAAGGCACGGGTCGTGACCTTAATCCCCAAGGGCGCTTGACGGCGCTTGTATTCGGCGCCGTGCAAGGCACGAAAGACTTTTTCGGCCTCTGCTGGGGTAAACCCTAGAGGCCCTACATCATCCATGCCTCCGTAGCCCTCGATAAAATGCTGCAAGAGAGGATCCAGACGATCATAGGGAGGCAGGCTGTCCGTATCTTTTTGGTCTGGACGCAACTCCGCCGTGGGGGCTTTGGCCAGAGTCGATTCATTAAAAACAATGCCCTGCGTGTTGCGCCAGCGTGCTAGGCGATAGACTTGGGTTTTATAAACATCCTTTAAAACCGCAAGCCCACCACACATATCCCCATACAGCGTAGCATATCCCATGGCCGTTTCTGATTTATTGGATGTATTGAGTAACAAGTCGTTGTGTTTATTGGCATGTGCCATCAAGATGACCCCCCGCAAACGGGCCTGTAGGTTTTCATGGGTCGTGCCTATAGGGTGATCCAGCAATGTCTCTAGGGCCTCCATTGCTGACAACAGGGGGACTATGAGTAAATCTATATTCAACGCTCGCGCCACAAAAGTCGCATCTTTCAGGCTGGCCTCTGACGTGTAAACAGACGGCAACATCACGCCATAAACCCGCTGGGCTCCCAAGGCATCCACCGCAATAGCCGCTGTCAAGGCCGAATCCATACCGCCAGATAACCCTAACAGCACCTTGCGGGGCTTGGCGGCCTCCACATAATCCTTTAAGCCCCGTTTCAGGATGGTATAAATCTCTTCTTCCTCTGAAATGGGATGATGCCTTTGGGGGGTGGGTCTAGGGGAGAGGGAAACGGTGCATCCAGCCTCCTCCGCCAAGGGCAAAATCTGATGCAAACCGTTGTGATAAACAAAGGACCGCCCATCAAACACCAAGCCATCCTGCCCCCCCACACGGTTGACATACACCACAGGTGTTGGACATTGCGCGGCGTTTTGCAGGCGGTGTTCATGTTTGCCGATTTCATAGGGGGAGGCATTAATCACCACTGTAAAATCGGGGTTTAAGTCATGATAACGCTGCATAACGTTGGGCTGCCAGAAATCCTGACAAATGGGAACCGATACTCGCACACCTGCCACCGAAAACAGGCGGGGGGGACGATCGTTGGCAAAATAACGGGACTCGTCAAAAACTCCGTAATTGGGCAAGGCTTGTTTGGTTGTAATGTCATGAATGACTCCCTGAAACAGCAAGGCCGCCGCATTGTAAAGCTTCCCGTTTTCCAGCCACGGTGTGCCAATAATCATAGGGGGCAGGTCTGCGCTTTTTTGGGCTAGGGCACACAAGGCCTTTTGATTCTTATCGATAAAATGGGGCACCAGCAGCCAATCTTCGGCGGGATAGCCACACAGGGCCAGTTCTGGAAACACAGCCAGATGGGCCCCTTGGGCTTTGGCGGTCTGGGCATGGGACAGAATGCGGGCAATCGCCCCGTCAAAATCCCCTATAGGGGTTCTCATTTGGGCCAAATAAAGAGAAAAAGAACCCATGGGGGGTTACGAGACCTCCCCTTTTTTTAAAACCTCAATGTGCATTTCCGCAACACGCAAACGGTTTTCACAGAGGGTTTTCAGGGACAATCCCCGCTGATACGCGGTCATCATTTGATCCAAAGTCAACTGCCCCGCCTCCATGGCTTGGGTGATATCCGAAAGCTCTTGCAGGGCGGCTTCAAAAGAAAGATCATCGGGTGGGGTCTGCATAACACTATCGTTTAGTGGTGAAAGATATCGTCCTGACCATCGCCCCACCCCATCAAGTCCAACTGGGCACGGGTAGGTATAAATTCAAAGCACCGCTGGGCCATGGTTAAACGATGTTCCCGCTTCAGGCGATCCTCTAAAACAGCCCGCAGGCGATGTAGGTGTAAAACGTCTCCAGCGGCATAGGCTTGCTGCTCTTTGGTCAGGGACGTATTGCCCCAATCGGAACATTGCTGTTCCTTTTTCATCTCCAGCCCCAACAGTTCATGACACAGGGCCTTCAGACCATGACGATCCGTATAGGTCCGCACCAACTTGGATGCGATTTTTGTGCAAAACAACGGCGCCGCCACAATCTGCAAATGGTGCAACATACTGGCCACGTCAAAACGGGCAAAATGGAAAATTTTAGTGCGGGCGGGATCCAACAGAACTGCTTTTAATCGGGGGGCATCATATAAGCCTTGGGTAAAATGCACCAAGTGAACAGATCCCTCGGCATCCGCAATCTGAACCACACACAAACGATCCCGCAAGGGATTCAGGCCCATGGTTTCTGTATCAACAGCCAAATCACCCTTTAACACAACCGTTTCAGGCAAATCATTTTGGTGATAGGTCAGACGCATACAAATTTCCTTCGTGTCGTTTGTTCATACTTTTTTTACCTTGTTTTGTCTAGAGTACACATGCCTTTAAGAAACAAAGAAACCACCAGAGGATCAGCGACACCATGCGCATGAAAACCTTTTCGGCTCCCTCCATGAGCCAAGCCCTGAAATTGGTGGAAGAACACTTGGGCAAAGATGCCATCATTTTGTCCTCCGAAGAAAACACCAAAGACAAAATTGTTCATGTCACAGCGGGACTGGACCCTGATTTTATCAGCCGTCCTGTTGTGCTGCGGTCAGAAAGTCCTACCAAATCCACCAAAGTCGTCCGGCCAGCCTTTGTGCCCCCACCCCCACCCGTAAAAATTCCCGATGCGATTTTGGATACGGTGTCTGGATGGTTAAAACAACACGGCTTGTCCACGAATCGCATTGTACAACTGTTGCAGCCCTGTGGCTTGTTCAATGATCCCAATCCTGATGCGGCCAGTGTTTTTTCTTTTTGTCTGGGGCGCATGGTGCGCTGTACATCCTTTTGGGAAACGGCCCATCATAAAAAACCTGTGGTCTTTTTGGGAACCCCTGGGGCTGGAAAGACCGTGGCTGTGGCCAAATTGGCGACACAGGCCCTGCTTCATGACTTTAAGCCCATTTTAATATCCAGTGATGTGGCCAAAGCTGGCGGGATTGAACAGCTGGAAAACCTGACCCGCATTTTAAAGCTACCTTTACATATTGCTGAAGATCCACAGGCCCTGACGCAAACCTTGCGCCATTTGCCTGACACCACCCCTATTGTGATCGATACACAGGGCATTCATGCCTATGACGATTTGGCCATTGCCCGTTTTCAAGAGCTGTTTCCCGCAGACCGATTTGGCTTTGTTCTGGTATGCTCGCCTCAGGATCATGAGGAAGACATTGCGTGTCTGCTTACAAAATTGGGGACGGCCTATCATCCCTTGGGACTGCTCCCCACCAAGCTGGACACATCCAGAAAATGGGGGCATATTTTGCAAACAGCCATGGGTTTTCATTTGCCATTGTTTGAACTGGGGGTTTCTGCCAGTGTTAGCCACGGCCTGATGGCGGCCCACCCTGATACCATTGCCCGTTTTTTTCAAACCCATCAAGGATCCGTATCGTGACAGGAACCATTATTGCCATCGCTTCAGGAAAAGGGGGGGTTGGCAAAACCTTTTTTTCCATTTCTCTAGCCACCGCTCTGGCCCAAAACAAACGCCGTGTTCTTCTGTTTGACGGGGATTTAGGACTGGCGAATGTTGACATTCAAATGGGCGTTGTGCCCCAAAGCGACCTGAGCCTTCTTTTGCGGGAGGACGTGGATCCCCTAACACTTGTTGAGCACCACAAGGACACAGGGATTGATTTTTTGGCGGGCCCATCAGGGTCGGATACCTACGCCAATCTCGGCGCAGGAGAATTGGCGTTACTGGCTAGAAAGCTGGAAAAACTACGGGAACACTATGATGATATTGTGTTTGACCTCAGTGCTGGCGTCAGCAAAACCGTGTCTATTCTGGCCAGCAGTGCGGATAAAATTTTAATGTTGTTTACCCCAGATCCAACATCCTTGACGGATGCTTATGCCTGCGTAAAGGTTTTTCATCAAAAAAAAGTGTCTGATCGCGTTCATTTGATTGTTAATATGGCACTGGACCGTGTGCAGGCTGCCAAAACGTGTGATACCTTATTGCGGGCTTGTCAGACATTTTTACAAATCAAGCCCCCCTATTTGGGCTTTATTCCCAGAGACAGCCATGTGACCATGGCCATTCGCGCCCAAAAGCCTCTGCTGCTGCATGCCCCTAACTGTACGGCATCCACAGTGATTCGGGATATTGCCCAAGCTCTCCTCTTGGATCAGCACCGCACCAAGGATTGACTTAAAATCCCGTCAAATGCCGATTCCAAACCCGCCGCCATAACCCCTATATCAAAAGACCCAAAATGATCTGCTGTTTTTTTTGGGAAAAGAAGTCCAGCCTCCGATGCTAGGCGCTTAGCAATCCCTGTAATGCTAGCATCCTGATATCTCTGCGTTTCCATAGATTGTATAGCCACGTCCATAATGGGTGTTGTCGTTTTTCTGGCGATGGCGTGTAGGGTGTGCCCGCTGTGTCTGTAAATACCCATCACCATGGACGACAAAGAGGCTGATTGCAGGCGATCCATGCCGATGGCAATATCATTTTCGTTCACATTCAGTGCTTTGGCAAGCTCTCTGGATTTGACCTCAACGTTATAGTGTGCCAAAACGTCATCAATGCGGTCCATCACGAAAGCGGGGTGCACCATTTGCCGATAATTGAGAATCTCTGGACCCGACAGAATAACGGCCTGGGCCAGCATGATCACAGAAGAGCTGATCCCCAAAACAGACATGAGGGTCGTTGGGGAAGTCAGGGCCATCGTCCCCATACCAGCCGCTCCCAGCCAGAAAGAGGCCCCGCCCCGTCCCAGCATCGTCAGCATGGCATAACGAATCAATCGCTTGGGCAACAAATGACGGGGCATATCCTGCATCATTTTGGTTTTCAATGCATCCACGGGCATGCCAGTGGTGCGGGCCATATCCAAAAGGGCTTGGGTTTGATCTACAATCGGCTGAATGTGATACAGGCCAGTCTTGATCAGTTTGCTGATCATCCCCCCTGCCCCCATGATCCCCCCCAAAAAGAAGGATAAAAAACTGGACATGAGCAGTCCCTGAATCATGGAAAAGATCCCCGCCCCCATCAAGCCCTTTTGAAGATGAGGCAGCAAAGCCCCATCATGATCCAACAAGTTCATACGGGCGGCACTGCGGCGTGTTTTTCGTTGGCGGGATGTTTTGGGGGAAGGGGCAACGGCCTCTTCAAAAACAAAGCTGACACCCAAACTCTCTAAAACCGCCCGACGCTCCAGAATGTCATCCGAAATCAGCGGGGGCGCGTCGGCATCTGGAACATGGGGCAAAGAGACAGGGGCTGTCATAGCGTTCTAGGATTAAAAAGGTTGTCCATCACGATGTCCTGACTTGGGGCAGACGATGGGATGATCGTGATGGACAACATTTCCTACCCATAATCCTATCATAAACACGTTTTGCGCGTATTATCTGTGACGCATGTCACATTTTGGGCGTGAGCAGAGCGGTGTTGGTAGGGGCTTAGGGATGAGACAATGGCCTATGAGAGAGATCCTCCTCCTCTTATAAACGTAGGGAGGAAGCTCAAGAAGCCTTGGATAACCTAGACCAAAGCCAGCCCCTTATGGGGGGGGGGGGGGGGGGGGG
>CANGYP010000065.1 GCA_947458235.1 Alphaproteobacteria bacterium | reverse complement strand
TGCCACCACGCCAGCATCATCTGATCCAAAGCCCGCGTGATACCCTTACCCCCCTGACTGGCGACGCCGGCGGGTTTGTTCAGGGCGATCAGGCCCTCGTCTTCATAAAGGATCATGCCCTCCAAAGCCGCCCGTTCGGCCCGAGACAGAGACAACAAGGGGGCTTTCTCGGGCGCAGGACGCTCCGCCCCGTCTTCCCCCTGATAAACACGCAGCACATCCCCCACAACCAAACGATAATCGGCGGTGGTTTTGCGGTCATTGCAGCGAATATCTTTTAATCGCAGCGCCCGCTGAACCTTGCCTTGCGGCCAGGACAAACGCTCCCGCAAAAAGGCATCCAAACGCCGCCCCCCATCATCGGGGGCAATTTTGATATAAGTCATCATAGACGGCCCAACCTCATCCCCATCCAAAAGGCCAACATCCCCAATCCCATCATCGCCATCATAAATCCCATCACCTCAACCATCGATCGGCTTTGCGCCATCCAAAAAACATCCGCCATAAAGGTTGAAAATGTCGTAAAGCTCCCCAAAAACCCCACAATCAGAAAAAAGTGAGCGTTCGTTTTTGACGAAATCAGGGCCACACAGGCCCCCATGGCCGCACACCCCAACGTATTGACAACCAAAGTCCCCAAGGCGGGATACCCCACTGGCAGATACAAACGCATGCCATGATAAACGGCATACCGTGCCAAGGCGCCCAAGACACCCCCCAAAGATACCGCCCAAATGTGGGACCCAGACACCGTTTAAACCCTGATTAAAGGTTTGATGATAGCATAACTGTCGGGGCTATTCACTATGAATCATTTTGACGACACTTTGCTGGCCATGATGGCAGAGGCCACGTACTATCACGAATCAGGCAAATGGCCAGAGGCCATGGCTCTGTACAGGCGTATTTTGGATGTGAACCCCAGAAATCCCATCATTTTGCATGCCTTGGGGTTGTTGCATCTGGAATTTGAAAACCACGATGATGCCCTGCACCATATTGATGAGGCCATTGCGCTTGATCCCAAAAGCGCCCTTTTTTATCGAAGTTATGGCAATGTGCTTTTGAAAAAAAAGCGTTTTGACGAGGCCATCGGGGCCTATCAAATCAGCCTTTATCTGGACCCCAAAAACACCGATACTTTAGAAAATCTGGCCAGTCTTTATCGGGAAAAAGACGATATGCTCAGTGCCATTGCCCATTACAAAGAAATGGCCACCTATCCCCACCTTGCCAGCAAGGCCCATTTCTGTTTGGCCGAATGTTTTTATAAAATGGGCTTTTTTGACGATGCCCTGAACCACTACGCCGAGGTGTATGCCGCCATGCCCTTTAGTTTGCATGTCACCCTGCGGTACACAGAACTGCTGCTGCAAACCCGCGCCTATGACGATTGTCTGGCGGTGACAAGGCATAGCTTGGCCTATTATCCTAGATCCCCCCTGTTGCATCACCACAAAGCCAAAGCCCTGTTTTATCAAAAAGATTACGAATCCGCCCTGCAAGCCATGGAACAGGCTCTGCACCTGTCCAATCAAGATGCCTCCCTGTATTACGATTACGCCCAGTGCCTGCAAGGGCTAGGGGATCACGCCAGCGCCGAAAAAGCCATGAAGGCGTTTCGGGCGGGGGGGCAAAGATAAAAGCGGACGCTAGGGCTTTCGCTGCGTTCATACCCCCCTTTGGGTCCCTTTTGATTGCCCCTTTTTGGGGGCTGATGCGGGGGTTTTCCTGATAGTTTTCTTGAAAACGCCAGCCTCTTTGTTCAAATAAGCAGGCTTTTCCAGACCAAGCTCCGCCCACAGAAAATCAAAATCAGCAGGCCTCCCCAACGAACCTCCTTCATAAAAAGATGCGAGCAGTTGAGCCAACTGAATTTTTCCATCTGGTGTGTTGAGCAATTCACGCGGTGTTTTTCCCCCTAGGGCTGGAATATTCATATCCACCCATTGTTGGTAGTACTCATGCAAATGCTGATTTAATAAGGCCTGCTCTTGGAGTTGCGTCAAGGGAGATGCCGCTGCACGCTTCGATGGCTTGCTGGACGCTTGAGCATTGATATTAGTCTCTTCAAAGGTTTGGGGCTCTTCAATCTTCCACGTGGCAGACCCCATAGGAATGCCCAGAATGGAGGCTATTTTTTCCTCCATCATCAGGGCACGCTCTTTGGAATTGGCCCTAACGATCATTTTTCCAGGGGACACTTCTATGGTGGCCATATTCACCAGTTCCATGGCTGGGGCTCCTTCGCGGCTACAAAACGAATCGACGATCAATGCATCATCTTCCACTATGGATTCTTTTTTTGGGGCCAGAGACCCACGGCGTTTTTTATTGGGACTATCCCCAAAGCCTGGGTTTGGCTCATTCCAATCCAAAAAGGCTTTTGTTTTTGTGGACTTGTCAAAATAAATCCCCTCTTGCTTGGCCAGTTTATTCCCGTAGGTGTAATGCATCATTTTGGGAATGGTGTACGTCAGGGTGCATAGGCGCACAGCATGTCCGTGAACGTTCACAAACGTTCGTACCGAGGGATTTTCCGTCATTTGAAAGGCATCGCAAAGGATCATCGTGGTAATTTCTTTGGCCCAAACGGCCCGAACGGACTGCGTCAACGCATCGTCCGAAAGAAAGGGAATGTCTTTGGCTTTAATTTGTTGCTTGCATACTTTAAAACACGCATCGCTCAGGGTCCGCAACATCATGGCTAGGGATTCAAAGCCTTGGTTGGGGGCTTGAAAAATCTCCCCTGTAAAAATGGATTGACCGCTGGAGGTGGTGATGACACGTGCGGCCACAATCCCCCCTTTTTTCATCGCATATGTGCCGCGATGCTCTGACACCACAAAGGGCTTTCCCTGCAGAATAATATCCTGCACCGTCATGGATTTCCCCAAATCTATATCCAAAATTTTATACAAACTCAAAAATGACCAGCGAAGAGATGTTAATTCATGAACCTGTTCGGGACGCAACTTATGACGTGTTGCCAAAAAAACATCGATGGCGTTCCAATCCTCATCTGTCTTTTCATCAGAAAAAGTGGTGGAAAAAAAATAATGCAAAAAGGCCATGAAAACGTTGTTGACCATGGGACCAATGCGCTTTTCTAAATCCGTTAAGGTCTCAAAGTCCCAGACTTCACGAGCTTGCTCAAAAAAATTCCCCATAGCATCTTGGTAATAGTCTCGGCCCTTGGCTGTTTTCAACACAGTGCTCAGGACAGCTTTGGTTAACGCTTGTATATTCACATCAGACATACGGCAAACTATCCTTTCATATCTTTTTTAAAAACAACCAGACGCCATGCCCCTGCGGGAACATGACCATCGCTTTTTAATAATCCTTTCTCAAACAATCAACCACCCGCTTAACATGATCCGGCGGCGTCGTGGGCAACACCCCATGGCCCAGATTCATGATCCAGCGGCGGCCTGAACAGGTGGTTTTCAGGGACTGCACCGCATCATCCAAACCCTGCCCCCCCGCACACAACAAAGCCGGATCCAAATTGCCCTGAACCGTGATGGTTTCGGGGATAGTGTCCAAAATCCAATCCATGGGCGTGCTGGTATCCACACTGATCCCATCGGGCTGAACAGTTTTTACAAAATCCACCACCTTAACCCCGCTGCCCCGTGGGAAACACACAATGGGAACACTGGGATGACGGGCACGCAAAGCCGTGACGATCCTTTGGTGGGGTACAATCACCCAGTCCCGATAAAGGGGGGCTGGCACCATCCCCGCCCAGCTATCAAACAGCTGCACCGCATCGGCGCCCGCCTGAATTTGCGCGGACAGATGGGTGATGATGGTGTCTTCCAACACATTGCTAAGAAAAGCCGCATCATCGGGGCGCGTATAGATAAAATGCAAGGCCCGATCAAAGGTTTTACTGCCCTGCCCCTCGATCATATAGGCCAGCAGCGTAAACGGCGATCCCGCAAAGCCAATCAGGGCTTTTTCTGGGGGTAAGGCCGAGCGCACGGCCTGAATCGCCTCATAAACAGGGGCCAGATGATGGGGGCGAAACGCAAGTGCGGCAAAATCCGTTACAGGATCCAAACGGGGCCCATGACCCACATCAAAGGAAACCTTTTGCCCAAGCGCATCGGGAATCACCAAAATATCGGAAAAAATAATGGCCGCGTCCAAATCAAAGCGGCGCAAGGGCTGTAGCGTGGCCTCTGCCGCGCGGGGGGCATCGTAACAAAAGGACAGAAAATCTTTTGTCTCGGCCCGCAAGGACCGATATTCTGGCAAATACCGCCCCGCTTGGCGCATCAGCCAAACGGGGATACGGGGGACGGGGTGGCCCCGCAAAACAGATAAAAATGCAGACATCTCCCATGCTTTATCATCCATAGCCGCCAAAGGGGAGTTGTTTTTTTGCAACACAGGAACACGAAACGCACGCGATTTTTTCGGGTTCTGTTTGAACTTTTGAAAAAGATCAGGCATATCCTGTGGACAACCAAAAACTCTCATTCGGAGATCAACTTATGAAAAAAACCCTTTTACTAACCACTGCGCTTGTGGGTAGCATGGCTCTGGCTCAGGCCGCCATGGCTCAGGAAGCCCCTGCTGATGCAAAACCTGCTGCTGAAAAATCCCCCATCACCGTGACTTTGGGCGGAAACGCTGAATTCACGGCGGGCATCGTTGATGATGGTGACATCACCAAGCGCACCGGCGACAGCACACGCCCCCAAGCCACAGACACCGATGTTGAGGCCATTCTGTACGCTGATGCCAAAACCGATTCTGGCCTGCTGTATGGTGCGCAAATCCAGCTCCTGAAAGATGACAACGACCCTGAAGAAGGCGACGACCAACAGTTTGTTTACGTTGGTGGCGACTGGGGTAAAATCGAAGCTGGTGACGCCGATGGTGCCGCTGACAAATTGGCCATTTACGCCCCTAACGACTTTGGAACGGGTGGCGTGACGGGTAAATACTTCCAGTACCTGAACTCTGGCACCATTTTTGATGGCACCAGCGGATACACAGAAATTGCTGCTGGTAACAAGCGTTACAAGGCCTTTGACAGTGAAAGTGCGTCCAAGATCAGCTACTACACACCCCGCTTTGCTGGATTCCAGCTGGGTGCCTCCTACGCACCTGATGGCGTTGGACAAGGCAGCCGTGATGACCGCGTAGGCACCGATGGTGATTTGGACAGCCTTTACGGACAGGCCACCAACAAAGCGTTTGAAAACTTCGTTGAAGTGGGCGCCAACTACGAAGCTGACTTTGATGATGTTGGCGTTGCTTTGGGCGGGTCCTATGTTTACGCTGGCTCCAAAGGCGACTTTAACAATACAAAAGTAGAAGACCTGAACGCTTATCAAGTGGGTGCCAATGTGAGCTACATGGGCTTTACCCTTGGTGGTGGCTATGTGTGGCAGGGTGAATCTGGAATCACCGAAGCGACGAAAAACAAGCAAGACTCCACAGGTTACAACTTCGGTCTGCAGTACGAAACTGGTCCCTTCATCGTAGGTGCCAATGCTTTGTTTGCTGAAAACCAAGGTTACAGCAGCAAAGACAACCAGCTGGACGTGTACAGCTTGGGTGCAACCTACATCGTGGCCCCTGGTCTGAGCACCTTTGTAGAAGGAACTTTTGTTCCCACAAACGAAGGCTCTTACCTCGACACAACAGCCAAAACCTACGACAGCAACAGCGGTTCTGCCATTATCGTTGGAACCAAAGTTGAGTTCTAGTCTGATCGGTTGATCAAACGAACCTCTGGGCGGTTGCTTTTTCCAAAGCAGCCGCCTTTTTGTTTTTGCCGTTGTTTTTGCGCACATTGTTTTTGCGCGTTGACCTGTTTTCTGGTACAAGGGTTTTCCGTTAGATTTTTGAGGAGCCCCCTCCCGTGGACCCTGTTCGTCAAGCGTTTTGTGATTTTTTTGTTCAGGCCAATCACACCTTGGTACCACCAGCGTCCCTGTTGCCTGCGGGGGATGCCACCCTGCTGTTTACCAATGCGGGGATGAATCAATTCAAAGATGTGTTTCTGGGCTTTGAAACCCGCCACTATACCCGCGCCATCTCCGTGCAACCCTGTATGCGCGTGGGGGGAAAGCATAATGATTTGGACGAAGTGGGCAAAGATGGCCGCCACCTGACATGGTTTGAAATGCTGGGCAACTGGTCCTTTGGGGATTACGGCAAAGAAGACGCCATTCGTTTGGCTTGGGATTTTGTCACAAAGCACCTGCCCCTAGACACCCAGCGCATTTATGTATCGGTCTATAAAAACGACGATGAAAGCTATGCCTTGTGGAAAAAAATTGCCAACCTGCCCGATCACCGCATTGTGCGCTTGGGGGATATTGAGGCGGGCGATGAAGAAAATTTCTGGTCCATGGGCCCCGTGGGCCCCTGTGGCCGCTGCACCGAACTGTATTACGATCAGGGCGAAGACCGCTTTGGCCCCGATGTCGTGGGCGGAAAAACCGACCGTTTTCTGGAATTCTGGAATCTGGTGTTCATGGAATATAACCGTGACGAACAGGGCACCCTGACCCCCCTACCCATGACCAGCGTGGATACAGGCATGGGGTTAGAGCGCGTGGTGGCCCTGATCGAGGGGAAAACCAACGTCTTTGAAACCTCCCTCTTTGCCCCCATTTTATCCGAGATTCACACCGTCACAGGCCATGCCTACACCCCCGAAACGGCGGTGCCATTTCATGTGATTGCGGATCATTTGCGCTCGCTGACCTTTGCCCTGCGGGATGGGATTGCCTTTGATCGTCAAGGGCGGGGCTATGTCCTGCGCCGTATTTTACGCCGCGCCATTTTGTTTGGCCAGAAATTGGGACAAAAGGCCCCGTTTCTGCACCGCTTGGTTCAGGCCACGCTGTCCAGCCTGCCCGCCTATACCACAGATGCCAAAACCACAAACCGCATAATACGCGAGATTCAAAAGGAAGAAGACAAATTTTTTGAAACCTTAGAGCGCGGCCTGCATTATTTTGCCGAAATGACGGACGGCCTGACAGACAATACCATTCCTGGAGCCGCTGCTTTTAAACTGCATGACACCTTTGGTTTTCCCGTGGATTTAACCCAGATTATGGCGGAGGAACGGGGCCTTTCGGTGGATCATCTGGGCTTTGAAGCCGCGCTGGAGGAACAACGCGCCCGCGCCAAGGGGTCCGCCCATTTTTATGATGCTGGCGGCTGGCAAACCGTCACCGAGGGCACCATGGTGGACGTGCCTACCCATGCCTTAACCACCTTGGATGTGCGGATATTATCGGCGCGGCAGGCTGGGGAAGACCCCCTCCCCTCAGGCACAGACTCCCCCTCTGCGGCCCTGTTTGATGTGATTTTAGACCGAAGCCCCTTTTATGCTGAAGGTGGGGGTGAAAAGGCCGACTTTGGCACCCTGTCCCACGGCACCACCGTGTTTGCTGTGGCGAACGTGCAAAAAACGGATCGGGGCCTTGTGCACCGTGTGACCCTTGTTTCTGGGGATGCACAGACCCTCTTCACCCCCATGACATGGCGGGCCGAGGTGGACACCGCCCGCCGCCGCCACAAAGCGGCCCATCACACGGCCACCCACCTGCTCCATGCCGCCCTGCATAAAATTGTGGGATCAGACGTGACCCAAGCGGGCTCTATGGTGGATGAAGGGTCCCTGCGCTTTGATATTCGTCTGGACCGCCCCTTAACCGCCCAAGAGCGCAAAGATGTGGAAAC
>CANGYP010000064.1 GCA_947458235.1 Alphaproteobacteria bacterium | reverse complement strand
TCCCCGCATCAAACGTCATCTCCTTGATAAACCAAGGACTTTCAACGCTCAGGGCCTGCTCAAAAATCTTTTCCATATCACTCTCCAGGATGGGGTTCCCTCAGAGCTATAGCACACTACCCACCCGTTTTGGGAAAGAGCCAAAAAAATGTTGGTGATACTGGGGTTATTAAATAGTCACAAGACATCGCAATCAATGCATTAACAATGCTACTGGCACTGGGTGAGGTATCAATGAGTACAAAATCGTAGTCTTTTAGGTTGTCTCTGATAGATTTTTCAAATTTATAAGGTATATCTCGGGTAAACTCGTTTCTACTTTTGATAACCCCATAAAGGTTAGCCTCAGTGCTGGACAGCATGATGGACCCTGATATAAGATGAACAGCACCATCTCTGGGTTTTGCATGGAATCGGTGTTTTTGAGGAGACTCATTTTTTAAGTAGCAATCTAAATGCTCAGTGATAGAAATATATTGTTTAATATACGTATTACACTACTATAAAACTCAGGTTGATAAAAGAGATCTTCTTTGTAAGCTTTTAGAAAAGCAGGCGCGAAGTGCAACACCCTTTGAGAGCGGCGGAAAGGTGGGCGGAGCTAATCTATAAAAATCAACACCATGGATCCCCGCTTTCGCGGGGATGACACGGTTAATAGATGTGCCCTATAGTCCCTCCAAAAAGGATTGGATCACCCTGCGTCCATCGGTCCCGAGGCCCAGATCAGGGTCCACCGCCCGTTCGGGATGGGGCATCAATCCCAAAACGGTTTTGGTGGCGTTAAACACGCCAGCAATATCCCCAACGGACCCGTTGGGATTGTCGATGTACCGATAGGCAACGCCGCCCTGATCCTGCAAGCGGGCCAAACCCGAGGGATCCAGCAGATAACAACCGTCATGATGGGCAATGGGCATGGACACCGTATCCCCGCGCTGGGCATCCTGTAAGCTCACCATGCGATGAATAAACTTCAGGCCCTGATTGCGGCGCAAGGCTCCCGGCAGCAGGTGGGCCTCTGTGAGAATCTGAAAGCCATTGCACACCCCCAACACCTTTCGGCCCTTGGCAATATGCCGTCGAATTTCGGGCATAATGGCGGTATGGGCGGCCATGGTGCCACAGCGCAAATAATCCCCATAACTGAATCCCCCCGGCAAGGCCACAAGGTCAACATCGGGCAAAACCGTATCCTGATGCCATACCATCAAAGGCCGCGTGCCTGTGATGGTGTGCAGGGCCACGGCCATATCCCGATCACAATTGGACCCCGGAAAAACAATAACGGCACTACGCATGATGGGCTTTTTCATCCCCTGGTAAGACGGTACGGATGCCTTCCCAAGGGCTTTCAAAATCAAAGGTCCGAAAGGCTTGGTTCAAATGCACGGGTTCATACACAACCCCCTGACGGTCGGGATCATAGCGGACCTCCACATAGCCTGTGAGGGGGAAGTCTTTACGCAGGGGGTGCCCCTCAAACCCATAATCTGTCAAAATACGGCGCAAATCTGGGTGATCGGCAAAACGGATGCCCAGCATGTCCCATGCCTCTCGTTCCCACCAATTCGCTGCGGGAAACAGGGGGATTAAGGTGGGCACCAGCAGGCCCTCTTTCACGGCCACTTTCAAACACACCCGCATGTTATGACGCAGGGATAAAAACTGATACACCACATCAAAGCGGCTGTCCCGATGGGGATAATCCACACCCGCAAGATCCATCAACTGATGACACAGGGTTGTGGGATCGTCCCGCAAAAAGCGCACAACCTCCAGAACATTGTGCGTATCAGTACGCAGGGTCAGCGTGCCAAAACGAGTGGATTCCAACGTAACAAGGCCCCCAAAACGGCTCTGCACCGCCTGAGCCATGGCATCAACAACGGATGGGGGCGGGGTGTAAACCATAAACAGGCCCTTAAAGTCCTTTTTCATCGTAACCTGATGGGTATCATAATTTGGTGGGATTGGCAATCCCTTCGGACGGACATCCCTTGGGAAGGATGCTTGGGGGTGCGAGACGCCCCCTGCCATCGGCATGGGCCTTCACGGCCTTAACGGACAAAGCCCTGCACCAATTTTACTTTATCGGGCCATTGCAAAAGGATGGTCTGGTTTTTGCCCACAATCCGAAAAAAGAGGGTTGTTTTTCCCCGTGGCAAGGCTTGGGCGGCCTGATGCCATCGGGATAAATCCTCTGGCCGGTTGATGGTGATGGTCATATCGGCGTGGTGGGATAGGGTGCGCTCTTCTAAACTGGCCACATCCCGAACGATTAACCGATAGCCATTGTCGTCGTGGCTGAGGGTGGCGCGAATCAGCAGGGGCGAACCCGCTTCGATCAAAGGGCGGGCCGCATCTAGGGCTTCGGAAAAACACGTCACCTCAAAGGATCCCGTCCAGTCCGAGGCCTGCAAAAACGCATACCGATTGCCCTTGGCGGAGCGTTTTTCTTTTTTGGCGGTAATCACTGCCGCCAGCGTCAATTCCCGATCCCCCCCTGCGGCCACCAAGTCCCCAATTTGGGCCGCCGTGGTGATATTAAGCCGATCCGCAAACTCTGCATAACGATCTAAGGGGTGTCCGGAAACATAACAGCCGAGGGCCTGGTATTCATGCTGCAACAGGTCGGCCTCGCGCCAGCGTGGGCCAGAGGCATCCAGTTTGGGGGTGGTGGCATGCCCGCCCAAATCCCCCAACAGGGTCATTTGCGCCCCCTCGCGTCCATGGTCTTGGGCATAATCCAACAGCAACGGGACATTATGATACAAAATATCCCGCGCAATCCCAAAGCCATCCAGCGCCCCCGCAGCCACCAAATTTTCCAGAAACCGTTTGTTGATCTGGCCCGTCATGCGCTTTAGGAAATCAAAAAGCGTTGTGAACGGACCGTGGTCTTCGCGGTTTTTCACCAAAAAGGCTGCAAAGCCCTCCCCCACCCCCTTAATGGCGGCGAGGGCATAGCGAATGCTGGAGGCAAGGGTTGTATCGCTGCCCCCCTCCACCTGAAACAACACCCCAGAATGCTGAACATCTGGCGGTAGGATGGTTAAGCCCGAGGCCACCACATCCTGTTTAAACAACGCCAGTTTATCGGTGTTGCTGAGTTCATAGCTCATGCTGGCTGCCATAAAAATGGCGGGATAGTGGGCCTTCATCCACGCCGTTTGATAGGCAATCAGAGCATAGGCTGCCGCGTGGGATTTGTTAAATCCATAACCCGCAAACTTGGCCATTTGGTGGAAAACCTCTGCCGCTTTGGACTCGGGCACACCTTTGGTTTTGGCCCCTTCCACAAAGCGGGCGCATTGTTGATCCATTTCAGATTTGATTTTTTTCCCCATAGCACGGCGCAGCAGGTCGGCCTCCCCAAGGCTGTACCCCGCCATGGCTTGGGCGATTTGCATAACCTGTTCCTGATAGATCATCACGCCAAAGGTTTCTTTTAAAATAGGCTCGCACAGGGGGTGCAGGTAATCGGGGGTTTCCCGTTCATGTTTACAGGCAACATAACGGGGGATATTGTCCATGGGGCCTGGGCGATACAGGGAAACAAGGGCAATGATATCCTCGAACCGGTCTGCCTCTAGGGTTTTCAGAACCTCGCGCATACCCGCACTTTCCAGCTGAAACAGGCCCATGGTTTGCCCCGTAGCCAATAAGGCAAAGGTTTTGGCATCATTCAAGGGCAAGGCGTTCAGGTCTATACGCGCCCCCGTTTCCCGCGCAATCATTTCACACCCCAAACGCAGGATGCTGAGGGTTTTCAGGCCCAGAAAATCAAACTTAACCAGCCCTGCCTGTTCAACGTACTTCATGCTGTACTGTGTCACGGGCATATCAGAGCGGGGATCCCGATACAGCGGCACAACCTCTTGTAACGGTTGATCCCCGATCACAACACCCGCGGCATGGGTTGAGGCATGGCGATACAACCCCTCCAGTTTCAGGGCGATGGCCATCAGATCCTTGGTTTCTTCGTCGTTTTTTAGGGCTTTCAGGGCGGGCTCGCTGTCAATGGCCTCCGCCAAGGTCACAGGATGCGCGGGATTTTGGGGGACCATTTTGCAAATGCGATCCACCTGACCATAGGGCAACCCCAAAACACGCCCTACATCACGCAGGGCGGCGCGGGCCTGCAACGTTCCAAAGGTGATAATCTGGGCCACACGATCATAGCCATATCGCTGCTGCACATAACGCAGGACTTCGTCCCGACGGTCTTGGCAGAAATCAATATCAAAATCGGGCATGGAGACACGCTCGGGATTCAAAAATCGCTCAAACAGCAAATTCCAGCGCAGGGGGTCCAAATCTGTAATGTTCAAACACCACGCCACCAAGGATCCCGCCCCCGATCCCCGCCCCGGCCCTACGGGAATGCCTTGATCTTTGGCCCATGTGATAAAATCCGAGACAATCAGAAAATATCCAGAAAAGCCCATGCTGATAATCACATCCAGCTCGAAGGTTAACCGCGCATGATAGACGGCATCGGTATCCTCCCCTGCCCCAACATCGGGGGGATGTTGGGCAAGGCGTTGTTTTAATCCCGCTTTGGCCTTGGTTCGGAGCATTTCCGCCTCGTCTTGGGCAAAGGCTGGTAGCATGGGGCTGCGCTTGGTGGGCATAAAAGCCGTGCGCTGGGCAAAAACGTGAGTGTTGGCCAACGCCTCGGGCACATCGGCAAACATTTGGGCATAAGCCTCTGGCGATTGCAGGGCATAATCGGGGCGGGAATGCTGGCGGTTGGATTCGGCCAACGTCACACCCGCCGCCACACACAACAGGGCATCGTGGGCGAGGCTGTCCGACGGATCCTCGAACATCACCGCCGGAAAGGCCAACAGGGGAATATCGTGGGCATAGGCCAAATCTATCAGAGCAGTATCTTTGGCTTCGTCATCGTGTTGTCGGTCCAAACCGATGAACAGACGATTTGGAAACATTTGCGCCAGCGTCAAAAGATGCCCCGCATCCCGCAGAACATGGGAAAAAAGATAACTGCCCGAAAATCCCGTGACAGCCAAAAGATCCTCGGTATGCAGGGCAAGGCTGTTCAGGGACAGGGCATCATCCAGATAATATAATTTCATCAGTTGCAGAAGATGTTTAAACCCTGTTTCCGTTTGGGCAAACAGGGCCAAGGTGTCGATCTCTTTGCCAACAGGCACAGGCAACAGACATCCGATGATAGGCTGAATGCCTTGGGGGGCAAGGGTTCCAGAAAAATCCATGGCCCCAAACAAATTGTGACGGTCGCACATCCCAAGGGCCGTGTATCCATACCGCTGGGCCAACGCCGCCAGCCGCTTCATGGGCGCAGCCCCCTCCGCCAAGGAATACGGTGTGCGAATGTTTAAAGGCAGCATCAAGAGTCCTCTCACCCCCCTAAAAGGTAAGCGCCTATCCCCATCACAGCCCCCGTAACGGTTCCCCAGATGACCAACCAGCCGAGGTGCTCGTGAATCATCCGATGGACCAGATCCTTCACCATGACGGGGGTTAACTGATTTAACCGATCGTTAATCAATTGACTGATTAATGATCGCACATTTTCGGGGTTCTTGGGGTCCGTTCGGTTGGCCATGACATCCTGAAGAATGGCCTGAATTTTGTCTTTGACGGGCTCTCGCAGGGGTTCTAGGGCTTTTTTACCCCCCATCAGGGACAGCATACTGCCAAAGGAGGAATCCGCGATAGCCTCCACCAAATGATCGAACATTTTATCTTTATCAAGGGACAGGCTGCTGGTTTTGCTTTTTAAGAACGATTGGACATAGTCATCCTGAAAAAATTCCCGCATCATCATATCATGCAGGGTGGTTTTAAAGGATTCAAAGCGATTTAAAATAACGCCAGAGCCGTACAACAGGGGCACACGTTCAAACAACATATAAATGGCCAGCCAGTTGGTCAGGCCCCCAGAAAGGGCGTAAAGCCCCATATTCAAAACCAAACCATGCCAAGGCTGCGGCAGAACAAAGGCGAGGCCAACACAACCAGCGGCCACCACATTGGAAAGAAGACTGACGTTCATGAAAGGTTGGCTATTCATTGTGGGATGGATTTTTTCCCACATTATGGATTATAATGCGGGTATGCAACCTGTTATTGGCCTGTCTTGTTGTGTGAAGCCTGTGGACAAACTCCATTTTCATGGGGTTGGGGAGCGTTTTATTCGTGTGGTTGCCGATGTTCTGGGGGCTACGCCGCTGCTGATTCCCTCCATCGGGGCCAGTGCACTTCAGGTTTTGCCCCATTTGGATGGATTGATTATGACGGGCAGCCTGTCCATGGTGGATCCCAGCCATTATGGGGAAGACATCGCCCTGCCAGAGGCCTGTTACGACGCCCGTCGTGACCAGACGACGCTCTCGCTCATCACGGCGGCTTTGGGACAGGGCGTCCCTTTGCTGGGGATTTGTCGGGGGATTCAGGAAATGAATGTGGCCTTGGGCGGCACATTGCATCAGAATTTAAAGCATATCCCCCAAACGCTGGATCACTTGGATCAAGGGCTGGCCAGCGATGATACGGCCCGCTTTGCCAAAAAACACGATGTGTTTTTATCGCCAGATGGGTTTTTGGCCGCCCTGAGTCCCGTGGGCCAGACCCTGCGGGTGAATTCTTTGCACACGCAGGCCATCAAAACCTTGGGGCGGGATTTGGCCATCGAAGCCACCGCCCCCGATGGGATCATCGAGGCCGTTCGCGTCACCAGCGCCCCCCGCTTTGCTGTGGGCATTCAGTGGCACCCCGAATGGGAAGCCGAAAGCGATGCATTTTCCATGGCCCTGTTTCATGCGTTTTTGGGGGATGTGGAAACAGCCCGCTCTTTGCGCCGCCCCCCTTTCTGAACCCCATCCTCTGTTGCCTCCCTGATGCCTATCAATCCACCCTATCAACCCATAGGACTGGTGCTGTATAGTGTTTCCACTTTATTCCCGCACTGGCCTGCGAACGACGCCTAGCGTCGCTCACCTAGATTGACTAGGCATCGCTCCGCTAGGCTTGTTCTCGGCTCAGTACAAGAATAAATTGGAAACACTATAGGTGTATAAGTCCAACCAAAACTTTCTTTATTTTTCAATTGTCAATAGAATAGGAGACTTTTTATGACCCATACAACCAAAGCCAACACCCCTGCAACTTTTGCTTTTGCTGGGTATGCCAGTGTCTATGCGGCGGCGGATCAACAGAATGATGTTGTGATGCCGGGGGCCTTTACGGCCAGTTTGCGGGATTGGCAGGCCCGCAAGCGTCTGCCCAGCCTGTTGTGGCAGCATGACGCCACCCAACCCATCGGGCGCATCCAGCGTATTGTGGATAATGACAAAGGACTTCTGATCGAGGGGGTGTTGTTTTTTGCCCTAAAACAGGGATTTGAGGCCAGCACCTTGGTGAAAGAAAAGGCCCTAGATGGCCTGTCTATTGGCTTTCAAGTGGCCAAAGCCACCAAAGACCCCCGCACAGGCAACCGCTTGATCCACGAGGCGATGTTGTGGGAAGTCTCCCTCGTCACCTTTCCCGCGAACCTGAACACGCGGATTGTTCGGTTTTAGGGGATAGAGACGGGGGCCCCCTCTCTGCTAAGGGTTTTTCTTAGGGGGAGGGGGTAGGGATTTTTGAGACGAGGTTTATCGACCAAGGCTTGATGAGAAAAAATTTTTTAATGTTTCTGGATTAAGAGGGCGGTGTCTAACGCGAAGTGCAACACCCTTTGAGAGCGGCGGAAAAGGCCTCGTTTGGGGTTTTGTAGTCGAGGCATTTTCGTGGGGTATTGTTCATTTGTTCAGCGATTTGGTCAAGTTCTTCTTGCGTAAGGTCAGAAATATCT
>CANGYP010000063.1 GCA_947458235.1 Alphaproteobacteria bacterium | reverse complement strand
TTTTTCTTTCTGTGTCAAGGGGTTCGCTGCGCCGGTTCGGAAAAAATCATCCTCGGTTCAGCCTCTGCCGAGGCCTCACCTTGCGGTATTTTTCCCGCCCCGCCCCTTGACACAGAAAGAAACCTGCCCCACCCCGCCCCGTTCTTTCCCATCACCTGTTTTAGAAATGAACAGCCTTGCCAGAAACGATGATCAGAAACGATGATTAAGCACGATGATCCGAAGCGGCCAAGGGAAGGGCGTCTGATGGGGCAACCTCCAGAACACCTTGATTCTCCCGCAGCCATTCGGCCAGATCGGGGGCGTGTTTGCGATAGGCTTGCACGTCCAGCAGTTCTTGGCGCAGGGTGACTTCGCGGGCATCCAAACGACTGCCGTTCAGGCCAAAAATCACGGCAATCAGGACCACAGCCATGGGCAGGGCATCTTCGCCAAAGCATCCCTTTCGCATCGCCTGAAAAACATATTGGGCGGCCATATCAGCCAGATCGCCGTTTTTAACCATGGATTCCCGCCAAGCGAGATTAAACACCGAATCCAAAACGGATTTCAGGGTGGTGGTGTCTTCGGGCAGACTTCGGCCTTGGCTTTCTAAAAACCGCCCGTATAAACGGAGCATCAGGGACGGATCGAGTTTTTCAAAAGGGATCATGGTGGGGTATCCTCACAGTTCGGGGTTAAACGGTCGCAGACAGCAGCGTGGGATAACGACGCACTGCCGCATCGTACAGCGTGACATAAGTTTGCCATGGTCCATTGGTGCCGTGAACTTCGATGTGGTCGCCGACAATTTTGACGGTCAATTCCTCCCCCAAATCCCATCCCATCTGGTGGGCCATGGCGCGGGTTAGGGTCATGGCGTTGGTGTTGCCTTGGCGGCTGAGTTTTGTTTTATGTTCCATTTGTGTTTTCCTGTATTGGCGTTAGGATAACGATGTTTTCCCTCTGGAGGCCCCTTTATGATCGACCCCATGGTCAGACATATCAAACCCTATTCGGGTGAACAACAGGTTAATCGCCGAATGTTAGGGGTATGGATTTTTTTGTTTGTGGTGAGTTTGCTGTTTGTGGACCCTGCGGCGTTGTCCTTTATGGCGGCCCTGCGGGGGCAGGATGTGTATCACAACACCATCCATCCCCTGATGGAGGGCATCACCACATTGGGCATGGCCCGTTTGTATCTGGTGCCCTGCGCCGTGTTGACGGGGGTATTGCTGTTTAAGGCACGCCGCCACCCCCTGTCCGTGCTTTTGCGGCCCCTGCCAGCGTTGCCATTTTTTGTTCAGACCCTGCTGGTTTTGCCCGTGATGTTGTTTCTGGCCAAAGTGGCCAAAATCCTGATTGGTCATGCGCGGCCCAAGACCTTGCTGGACATGCCCAACGTCCCACCATTTTGGGAACAGTATTATGGGTTGAGGTTACAGGATGCCTTTCACAGTCTGCCATCGGGCCACACCACCACGGCGGTGACTTTGGCCATTCTGGCAGCGCGATTTTATCCGCCACTGGCGTGGCCAGCCTATATCACAGCGGGGGCGGTGATGATGTCCCGCGTGTTTCTGCTGGAGCACGAAGTCAGCGACGTGCTGGGCACGGTGGTGTTCGTCATGGTCCTGCTGCCCTTAATCACCCGCGCATGGGACCTGTTCCGCGGACTGGTAACACCACAACAGGGGCAATAATTTTTGGGATTAACGGGGCAATATGTGATGGATGTTACAGAAACACCGTCGCCCTGATGATACTTTGCAGGACCTTTTTTCATTGTGTTGAGGATCGATCATAATGTCTTATGAAAATCTAAAAGATGCTATCAAGCGTTTGAAATGTGCAGTTCCATGTCAAGAACTTGGCCATGGCTCTTTCCCAGAATGGGTGGGTAACTTCTGTGAAGTTTTGCGCTCGGATCAGCTTTCTTCTGAAGAAAGGAGTGCCGTGACAAAGGCTATACACGACTTGTTTAAGACCGATGCAAACATGGGGATTTCAGGGGATTTTCTGATGAAAAATATCTCCCTAAAATATGGTTCTAGGCAGAATCCCATAGATGCCTTTCAGGGAGAGCTGTGCGATGCCATGCGAGAGAATTACCCACCCGTTTTGAGGAAGATCTTTGGCTATATATCGGGTAATAAATGGCTTGAGAGTCTTGAAAAGCGTTTAAGAGAGACCTATCTTGATATAGAAACACCAGCAGCTCTAATAGAACTAGCAGTAAAAAATAGAGATATACTCACAGAAGATGAACTCGGTATTTTGTCAATATTTTGGCAGCCAGAAGATCCATTTGCGTATCCCGCTCTTATAGCCTATAGCGAAAAGAAAGAAAATTTAAGGCGAGCATCTAACGAGGCAAAACAACAAAAACACTATGACCCTTTCCAACACTCCGTTGATGGCGTAGGCTTGAGTGTATTGCTAGAACAGAGGTTCCCCCAAGCCCGCTAACCCCCAATCCCACCCGCAAGCGGAAAGAGCGTGCGTGGGGATTCGAGATGCCGATATGCGTCTTTATGCCCTTCCCCCACGGGAGACAGAGGATATTTTCCGTCCTCTGTCCTCTGTCCTCTGTCCTCTGTCCTCTGTCCTCTGTCCTTTGTCCTTTGTCCTCCTACCCCCCATACCCCACAGCCTGACGTTTTTCTGTTTCGGTTAAAAAGTCTGCGGCAGTGATGCGGGACCAGAGGTCTTCGCGGCGGGGGGACAGGGCGGAGATTTTATCCTCATCATAGGACAAAACCAACGTGGGATCAAACAGATGCACGATGCTTTGTTCCACAGAAGCCAGCAGGTTAATCAGCAGGGGCAGAATGGTTTGTTCCCACAGGGCCAAGCGGGCCTCTTTCTGGTTGCTATAGGTATTGTCCCCAGGAATCCCCAGCAGCATGGGGGGATACCCAAAGGCCAAGGCAATCTCTCGCGCCGCGCTGTGTTTCATATTCAGGAAATCCATATCCCGAGGCGAAATCATCATATCCGTCCAGCGCAGGCCGCCCTCTAACAACAAAGGCCGCCCTGCGGTGGCCGCGCCTGTATAACTTTCCTCGAACTGATCCCGCAGGCGGGCGAATTGTTCCGCGCTCAGGGAGCCACTGGCGTTTTTATCGGGATCCACCGTTAAAATCCCGCTGGGGCGACAGCCGTTTTGCAACAAAGCCTGATTCCACGCACAGGCCGTGTTGTATTGATCGATGGCATCCCGCGCCACCTCCAGCGGGCCCATGCCGTACCAATCGTTGACGGGGCTGGGTAATTTAATATGCGCAATGGGTCCGGCCCCTGTTGTGGCATCGGTGGCCCATCGTTTTTTTTGACTGCCTACGGTGTATTCATACCCCGCAGGAACCCCATGTGCCCCCACAATGACCTTCATCCGATCCGCCCGCAGCAACCACAACTCGCTGGGGCGATTCCCCTGTCCGATCATTTCCAAATAGGCATTGCCCGTGGCCAGCAGGGACGTCACCACCCCTTCCCAGAACAACCCCTGAGACTCCGCTGGATTCGGGTGCCGCAGCAGGGACAGGGCAGGGTGGTCCATCACCTCGCGCCCGTCCTGATACAGCAAAAACGGCACGTTGGCCACATTCACCGCAATATCTCGCATACAGCGATACGCAATGCCATTGCGGGCATAGCCCTCGCGGATCAAGCATTCATAATTCTTGGGCGTCCACGCCGGTTTACCCAGCGAAAATGGCGCGACCAAGGCCCCCACACTGCTGGCCTTCTTGCCAGAGACGGGGGAAAAAAGGGATTTGAAAAATGACATAAAACATTCCTTTGATGATTGACGATACTGAAAAAATAAAAAACCTTGGGGCAGGGGAGAGGGAAACAGCCACATCTATCCCCCCCCTTCGGATCACAAGGGATGATGGATCTCAGGCGATTCATGCCTTTCTAAACGCTATCTTTACCCTTCTATGTCACAATCCGTAGAGTTACTGATTTTACGGAATTTTTATGACTTTTCCCTTCCCCGAGGGGGCTTTACCCCCTGCATCCTCCCAAGCCCTGTATGGGGGGTTGTCTGACAAGAGCCCGCTGGAGCTGTTGGCCCACTTGTTTCAGCTCAGCGATACGTTGCGGGGGCAATCTGATGGCATTCATGAAGGGGATTTGATGGCCCTAAAATCCCTATGCGCCGTATTATCACACCATTATGGGTACCAGCATTTTGCCGATTATGTGGACCTTTCGTTACAGGCGCTGTATGATCGTTTGGTGAACTTTTCGTCCCAAGAGGACCCCATAAAACAGATCGTGTCAGAGATTTATCAGGCCCTGTGGGATCTTTATTATCATGATTTTTGCGATGATCCTTATGGTATGATTGCGGGTTGGGACCCCCAAAAAACCCACGAAACACGGGCGATTCGATCCTCTCTGTTTCATATTCACTATATAGAGCTGTTGCGGTTAGCGTGTGTGATGAATGTGTCCTGTCAGGAAACCCATCCAGAAACCGAAGCGGACTTGCACAGCATCATTCGCATGAAGTACGAAGAAATTCTCTCTGTGCTCTATCAGCGAGAGGAAACATCGGTTGAATTTGCAAAATCGATGAAATTTTTGGAAATCACAAAACAATCCCAATGCCTGCGTGCAGTTCTGATTTGCCTTGAAAAGGCCAATCGGATATATTCCTAAAGGATGTGCCATCAGGAAACGGTTTTATGCCTCAGGCGGCCCTATACTGGCTTCGGCAGCTTTGGCTGCGTGCTTTGCCTGGCCCTGCCATTTCGGATGAGGCTTTTCAGGATCATGTCAGAGACAAAACCTCTTTTCTTAAAACCCTCTCCATCGTGCGTCTGTCCGCAGAGGCCAAAGCCCTGCACGAGCATTTGGAAAAAACTGCTTTTCCCATCCCCAACATCCCCGATTTGGCCACCTTGGTCGCCATCACGCGGATTCTGTTCAACAATTATAACCTGCCCGCTTTGGTCCCCTATACCCAAGCCATAGGCTATCGGGCCTGTTGTGATCTGTATGCCCAAAAGGCACCCACGGACGGGACTGCGCCACCATCAAAGGATCTGCCCCTGTGGCCACAGGCTGTTTTTCAAGCCGTACGAGCACAGGTTATCCAAACCTTAAAGGACGATCCCAAAGCCTTTTTGATCGCATGGCAACCCAGCGAAATTTTTTTGCATCAGGTGTGTATTGAGACCTTAGAAACCGCCGATGGCGCGGCCCTGATGACATTGTATCAATGGCTGTTGACCCGTTTGGTGGACCTGTTTTCTGGCAAGGCCTCTGTCAACGAAGGGGATCCCAACCCCAAAGACCTATGGCAAAGCATCGCCGATACGCAGGAAATGCTGGACGTGGTCCAGACCCTGTGGCTGAAACACCCCAAAATCCCCGTGGATTACTGCGATTACTTAAAATCCCACACATTATTTGAAAAAAAAGCCTTTTTTGATGCCCGCAGGGATATTTTGAGCGCCCTGATGGTGTAGGTGGGGAGTGGTGACCAAAACGATGTCTGCCTTGGTAGTGCCAGTGGGACGCTCTGATATTCAGTATCGGCCAAAAGACACCCACCTGATCCCCCCAACACGCGCCGTTGCAGGGGAGGGGGGGTATTTTTAAAAGCCATAAAAAACAAATGCCTTTTTCGCGATGTAGCCCAATCAACACAAGCCTAACCAATTTTCTTCTGTTTAAAAAAATCCTCTTGCATTCCTGTGTGGATAGGGTATGACTAGAGTCAAGGTGCGAATCAAATCACACTTTTTTTCAAACTGCCTTAAATGAGGTTCTTTAAATGAAAACGAGTATCTTACTGTCTGCCATCCTGTCTCTTTTCGCTGTTTCCGCTGCTCACGCTGCTGAAGACGCTCACAAAGACGCGAAAAAAGAAGAAGCCACCACGGCAACCACAACAGAAACACCTGCTGGCGAACAGCCTGCTGGCGAACAGCCTGCTGCCCCTAAAGAGTAGTTTCTCTTTCGGTGTTTTGGGGCCTTGCGGGGGGAATCTTCGCAGGGCCCTTTTCGTTGTGGGGGGGGGGTCAATCCAAAAAAAAGCCCCACTTCGGGGGCTTTGAAAGGCTATTTATCACAGCCTCCCTTTACAGCCTCCCTTGGTGGGGTAGACACCTTTGCCTCTTTGGCAAAATTTTGTTCCCACGGTGGGAACAAGGAACGACGGAAGCCACCCCTTGTATGTACGGTTGGTCTCGTTAAAAAAAATTTCAACGGTTCCGTCCCGGTTGCGGTGGACGCGCGACACGGTAAATTCCTTTGCCACAGGTGCTGCTCCAGTTGGTTCTGGAGAAGGTGCTGGAGAAGGTGCTGGAGCTGGAGCAGATGAGCATCCAGCTCTTACTAAACAACCAACACAAACAACAGACAGAAAAATGAGAATTTCTTTAGAGATCATACGACGTCGAAGTGTCAAAATTGACGCTGAGCTTTACACCCCCACTATAGGCTGTGGCTGTGGCTGTGACAAAAATCACATTTTGGGGGCGTTTGACAAAAAAAATCACAAAAAAAATCATAGGGCATCTTTGGGGTGTGTCAATCATGGGCTCACCAGCGGCTTGTCCTGTGTCGGCGTGTCTGGGGTGCGTCGCTCTTCTGTCCTCTGCCCTCTGCCCCTGCAGGGCTGTTAATTTCTCATTAGGGCTTATGCCAAATATTCGTCATTGCGAGCGTAGCGAAGCAATCCAGAAATGCCACGATCGAGAAAACTGGATTGCCGCGCCTCCTCCGGAGGCTCGCAATGACGGTATGAGAAAAGTTTAGTGAGAAATTAACAGCCCTACCCTGTTAAAAATCCCCCTTGACACACCCCCCCAACATGGATTAAGGATAGAGCAAGCGTTGGTATGCGCTGCGAAAATCTCTCCCCTTGTTTCCTTTCTCCCTTTGTCTTTTGGGCGTTGCTTTGGTATCGGGTTTTTGTTGACAAAGGGGGGCGTCCTGCCCGTCTGATTTTCGCTTTTTTCTTTCACTTTTATACATTTAGACTTTCCCCCTATGGATTTACAGACACTGAAAAGCAAAACGGCCGTTGAGCTGATGCAAATGGCTGAGGATTTGGATTTAGAAAACATCGCCAACATGCGCCGTCAGGAATTGTTGGTTTCCATTTTAAAACAACTGGCCGAAAACGAGGTCACCATCCACGCCAGCGGCGTGATGGAGCGTTTGCAGGATGGTTTTGGGTTTTTGCGTTCCCCCGAATCCAACTATTTGCCCGGCCCCGATGACATTTATGTGGCCCCCCATTTGGTCAAACAATACGCTCTGCGCACTGGCGATACCGTGTACGGTGATTTGATCGCGCCGCAGGAAAACGAACGGTACTTTGCCATCAACACCATCAAAAAAGTCAATTTTGACGTTCCCGAAAAATCCCGCCACCGCGTGAATTTTGATAACTTAACGGCCCTGTTTCCCACCCAAAAACTGAATTTGGAAATTGAACAATCCAAAGACAGAACGCCGCGGATTATTGATCTGATCTCCCCCATGGGAAAAGGCCAGCGGGCCCTGATCGTGGCGCCGCCGCGTACCGGAAAAACCGTTATGATGCAATCCATCGCCCATTCCATCACGGCGAATCATCCTGAGGTTTACCTGATCGTTCTGCTGATTGACGAGCGGCCCGAGGAAGTCACGGACATGCTGCGCTCTGTCAAGGGCGAGGTCATCAGTTCCACCTTTGACGAACCTGCCACCCGCCATGTTCAGGTCACGGAAATGGTCCTGGAAAAAGCCAAACGTCTGGTGGAAAGCAAACGCGATGTGGTGATTTTGCTGGATTCCATCACCCGTCTGGCCCGTGCGTATAACACGGTGGTGCCGTCTTCGGGTAAGGTCTTGACCGGTGGGGTGGATGCCAACGCGCTGCAACGTCCCAAGAGGTTCTTTGGGGCCGCCCGAAATGTTGAGGAAGGCGGGTCCCTGACCATCATCGCCACCGCGCTGGTGGATACCGGATCCCGCATGGACGAGGTGATTTTCGAGGAATTCAAAGGCACCGGCAACAGCGAGCTGATTCTGGACCGCAAACTGTCCGACAAACGGACCTTCCCCGCCATCGACATCACCAAATCCGGCACACGGAAAGAGGAACTGCTGGTGGACAAAATAACCCTGTCCAAAATGTGGGTCCTGCGCCGCCTGCTGATGCAAATGGGCCC
>CANGYP010000062.1 GCA_947458235.1 Alphaproteobacteria bacterium | reverse complement strand
GCTGAGGCGAGAAACTGGCAAAAAACGGTCGATATACTGGCCGTATATTGACTGTTTTTTGGCAGAATTCACAGCCCAGCATACGGGAAAAGCCGCTTTTGAGCAAATAATGACACGCCCTAGTCCCCTTTCTGTTCTTGGGCCTGTAGTTCAGCGGTTAGAACGCGCCGCTCATAACGGCGTTGTCGGGGGTTCGAATCCCTCCGGGCCCACCATGGCGTTTGTTGGGGAAAGTTCCTATGCCTTATGACGTGCTTTGTCAGCGTTTTCAGGATCTTTGCGTTCATGCTCCAGAAGATCCCTCTGTTTACACAGAATTTTTAAAACAAACCCTCCGTGTGCGTCCAGATATCCAATCCTGTCTTTTGGATGTGATGCTGGCCCGTGCTGTGCCCTGTCCCGTCTTCCCCGATGCTATTGATGTGTGCGGAACAGGGGGCAGTGGATTGAAAAAGCGTAACATTTCTACGGCGGTTGCTTTTGTTTTGGCCTGTATGGGGGTTCCTGTCAGCAAGCATGCCAATCGCAGTGCCACATCACAATCGGGATCTGCCGATGTTTGGGATTGTTTGGGATTGCCATTTCTGAGTGATCCTGTGTTATTGCAAAAAACATTTGATGCCTATCATCTGGTGTTTTTGTTTGCCCCCCTGATGCACCCTGCCCTGAAACACTTTGCGGTGGCCCGTAAAGCGTTGGGTGTGCCTACGGTGTTTAATCGCCTTGGGCCTTTGGCCAACCCATCGCGTCCGTCCTATCAATTGCTGGGTGTGTCCCAAAAGGCGTGGCTGCCTGATATGGTATCGCTTGTACAACAACGCCCTATCCGCCGCGCTTGGGTGGTCCGTGGCGAGGATGGTTCCGATGATATTGCCCTGCATCATGTCACGGATGTTATGGATATTTCCCAAAGCGGCATCACGCATTTTCGTTTGGATCCCAGCGATTTTCCCTTTGTGCCTGCGGATCCTGAAGGGTTGCGGGGAGGATCCCCCCAAGACAACGCGCAGGCCCTGTTAAGGGTGTTACAGGGACATGCCCTGCAAGAGGCCTACGCCCAAAGCGTCACCCTGAATGCGGCGGCGGGGCTGGTGATCACGGGGCATGCTGCAACCCTGACCGAGGGGTGTCATCAGGTCCAAAACGTCCTGCAATCAGGAAAACCCTACGCTCTTTATCAGGCCATGCGGGGCTTGGTGTAGAACATCTTATCACCAGTAGCCCCCCCATATCCCTCATAAAATCATTTGATAATAAGCCTCTGTCTGGGGGAAGGTTGTGCCGATCCAGTCTTTTTTCATCACCAAGGCCAAAAGAATCGCCATGCTGATAAAGCTGAGAATCAAGGCTGTTGTCCATAGCGGATTGCTGGGTTTAAAATCCATGGATAACGATGGCAACTGCCCCGATACGGGGGTTTGCTGGGGTGTTGGGGTGAACGTAGGTTCCGTTTCATCTTCTGGCAGTTGAAACCAAATATGCAAACAGCGGGCGCACCGCACAAAGCGCCCTGTCACCCCTAGGCTCTCCCGCTGCACCGCAAAGCGCGACGTACATTCTGGGCAGGTGATAATCATAGGCGTTTCCGAGAATTCGTGATTTTATGACGATAAAGGGCTTTTCATCATTTGTGAATGGGGTACATTAAAAACCTTGTGAAAAAAGACTTGTTGTTTATGCCTGAGATTCTTCATCGTTTGCATGTGCCTCTGCGGGACCGTTCCTATCCCCTGATCATCGGGCGGGGTTTGGTGGGACAGGCTTTATCTTGCCTGAACATCCACCCCCGCCGGTGTGTGGTGGTGAGTGATGCGCGGGTGTATCCCCTTTACGGGGCGACCCTGACCAAGACCCTGCCCGAAACCCCTGTTTTTGTGCTGCCCGAGGGCGAAGCCAGTAAATCGTGGGCACAGCTTGAAGCTCTTACGGCCTTTTGTCTGGATCACCATGTGGATCGGGATACATTGATTTTGGCCTTGGGCGGGGGGGTTGTTGGGGATTTGGCGGGCTTTGCCGCCAGCATTCTTTTGCGGGGCTTGCCCATTGTCCATATTCCCACCACCTTGCTCTCGCAGGTGGACAGTGCCATTGGGGGAAAAACGGCCATCAATACCCAGCAGGGCAAAAATTTGGTGGGGACCTTTTACCAGCCCAGCGGTGTCATCATGGATATCGACGTTTTGGCCACATTGCCCGCCGATCAAATGCTGGCAGGGTATGGGGAAATTTTGAAATATGCTTTGCTGGGGGATGCTGATTTTTTTGATTTTTTACAGGATCATCATCAGGGTTTGCTTGATAAAGATCCGAGCATCCTTGCCAAAGCTCTGTTGGTCAGTGCCCAAATGAAGGCCGATATCGTGGGCAACGATGAACGGGAACAGGGCCAGCGGGCCCTGTTGAACTTGGGCCATACTTTTGGCCATGCCATCGAGCAGGTTAGCGGGTTTTCCGTCCTTCACGGTCACGCGGTGCTGCTGGGGCTGTCCTTGGCGGCGGATTTATCCCATCGTCTGGGGATTTTGCCCGAGGACCAAAAAACCCGCATTCAGCGTCATATGTTGGGTTTGCCTTTGGCCATTCCCATGGCGACATTGTCCATTTCTGATCTGATGCAGGCGATGCAGGTGGATAAAAAGAAAAAAGACGATGTGCTGACCTTTGTCCTCCTGCGGGGCATAGGGGAAGCGTTCATTCACAAACAGCCTGTGCCGCCCGCCTTGATCGAGGATGTCTGGCGTGCGGGGGGGGCTGTGTGAAAACCCTGAGAAAACGCAGCGATTTTGTGGACATGCAAAAAAACGCCCAGACCTTTGTCACCCCTGGGTTTATTGTGCAGTATGCCCCAAAGGATCAACAGGACGTTGTGGTGGGCTATACCGCATCCCGCAAGGTGGGGGGGGCGGTGCAGAGGAACTTTGCCAAACGCCGTATGCGTCATTTGGCCCGTTTGGTTCTGGCCCAGCACGATCCCGCCTGTTATGTTTTGGTGGCGCGACGGGATATGCTCACCTTGCCCTTTGAGAGGTTGCACCGTGATTTGCAATGGGCTTTGCGCCGATTAAAAGGAGAAAAAAAGGATGTCTGACATGTATGATCTGATTGTCATTGGGGGCGGCTCTGGGGGTGTGGCCTGTGCCCGTCGTTTGGCGGCCCGTGGTCAAAACGTGGCCCTGATCGAATCCCTGCGCGTGGGGGGCACCTGTGTCATGCGGGGATGTGTCCCCAAAAAGCTGTTTTGGTATGCGGCCCATGCCCGCGAGGATGTGGATGTGGCCGAACATTACGGATGGGATGTGCGGGGCGGCCCCTTTGACTGGCCCACCTTCATTCACAAAAAACGGCAAGAGCTGGATCGGCTGGAGGGGATTTATCAAAACCTGCTAAGCACCAGCGGGGTTGAGGTCTTCAAAGGGCATGGGGCTTTGGCAAGCCCCAACGCGGTGAGGGTTACAACGCCAGCGCACCCTGATCGCATCCTAAACGGTCATCATATTTTGCTGGCCACGGGATCCACGCCCAAGCCCCTCGCAATCTCTGGGGGGGAGCAGGCTTTGGTGTCAGACCATATCCTTGATCTGGCGGCCCTACCCGAATCCATCGCCATCATCGGGGGGGGCTTTATTGCGGTGGAGATGGCCTCTGTGCTCAATGGTTTTGGGGTGCAGGTGCATTTGATTTTAAAATATGATTTTATCTTGCCTACCTTTGATCGGGAAGCGGCGGAGGTTTTGCTGGCATGTTTACAGGATCGCGGCGTTCGGGTGTACCCGTCGGCCCGTGTGCAGGGGATTAGGGATCAGGGACGGCAGGTTGATCTGGACGGACAGTCTTTGCGGGTTGCCTGTACCCTGAACGCCGTGGGGCGGCAGCCCCTAACAAAGGGCTTGGGGCTGGAAACGGTGGGGATCAACCTGCATCCCACCCACGGGGGTATTGGGGTGGATGAACAGAATCGTACATCGGTGCCCTCCATTTTTGCGGTGGGGGATGTGGTGCATGATATCAACCTGACCCCCTTTGCCATTGCCCAAGGGCGCAAGCTGGCGGATCGCTTGTCAGGATTCACTCCCCCGCCGCTGGATCGCACGGCTCTGCCCATGGCTGTGTTTACGGATCCCCCTCTGGCAGCGGCAGGATTGTCCGAAGAGGCCGCCCGCAAGGCGGGGTATGATGTGGATGTTTATGTTTCCCGTTTTCGCCCCATGAAATATGTTTTAACCCAAAAAACGGAAAAAACCTTTATGAAGCTGGTGGTGGATCGGGCCAGTGATCGCGTTTTGGGGTGCGTGATGGTGGGGCCAGATGCGCCAGAGATCCTACAGGGCTTTGGGGTGGCCTTAACCTGCGGGGCCACCAAAGCCCAGTTTGACGCCACCTTAGCCATCCACCCCACCAGCGCGGAGGAGTTTGTCACCATGGGAACCGTCACGCGGTGAGTCCTGACCCCACAAGTCCTAACCCCACCCTTGACAGGGTATAAAAAGTATTTTATTATTTTTTATATAATGCTTTAATTGACCATGGTGGTATATATGGCCGCGACAAAGTTTGAGAGGTTTAAGACCTATAACCAAAATTATCAGAAAAACAGGGCACAGGCAAAGGAAGAAGAGCGTCTGAAAGAAGAGGCAGCGGCAAAGGCAGAAGAGGCAAAGGCAGAAGAGGCAGCAAAAAAACGAGCAGAGAAAGAAAAACGTGCACAAGAAGATCGAGAGGCGAACGCTCGAGAAGCCGCACCTGCAGTAGCGCAGTGGCTCCAGGAAGTCATGAACGAGAAGGCAGAGAAAGAAGCAGTCTCACCCCAACAAACGCTTCCATCCCAAGACATAACCGAAAACCATTTTCCCATCGGAAAATTCGCATTGGGTTCTGGGGCGGCCCTTTTGGGATGGGTGGGATATGCGGTGGAGCGTGCGAAGCAAGCCCAAGAGGCGGCCAAAAACATTTTAGAAGCGAACATGGACGTTTTGGGGCAGGGCGGTGCAGGCCTTGCAGACAAGATCCAGAATCTTACCCCAAAGGATGCAGAACAATGGCTGGGGTATACGGGTGTTCAGACAGCAGGGATGGATGAACAGCAAATCATGAACATGGCCAAAGAAAACATGCGCGAAGTTGCGCAGCAAGCGGAGCAGGCCCATGATCAGGTTTTGCAGGCCCTTCATGATGGGGGAATCAACGTTTCACCAGAGGAGTATTACGCGCACCTTCGTCAGCACCCACCCGAAGAGATGATCAACGCTCTTTCCGATCTTCAGCCCGATATGTTGCGAGGGGCCATGGAGCATATCGGCAACGTCGTGGAAACTTTGGATAAGTCAGGGGTTTTGCAAGCCCTTGCCTTTGTTTCCACGGCCCATGCCGCTATGCAATTGGCGGGCAGTGCTTATGAAGCCGTCAAAACAAACGATTCCTCTAAATTGTTTAATTGGGATAACGCATCGAATCTCTTGCGTGTTGCGGCCGCAACGCCAACGTTGGTTTTAGCGGTTCACGCTGCGCAAGCTGCGATTCATTTTTCCAAAGACTCCACCTTGAAAGAAGCTCAGGACGCACGCGACAACAATGCCGCGTTTATAGACGAGATAACCAAGCAAATGGAAGAAGGAAACAAATCTTGGGAGAACAGGTACAAGGCGACCACCGCCCAGCTCAACGGTTTTAAAATTGCGGCCACATGTAAAGCCGCTGAGACCATGAATGGATTCCGTAATTTTTTTGAAAAGGCTTTCTTAAACAAAGATGAAACGCCCCAACCCACTGTAGAAGCAGAAGAAGAAGTGGAAGTTGTAGAAGCGGAAATCGTAGACCCTGAAACCGTAGACCCAACCGTTGCATCGCAGCGGGATGAATCTGGGGGACCTACGATTGAGATTCCTGCTGAGATGATAAAGGCCATTGAGACGATTGATCCAGAAGGAAAGTTTTATTTTAAGTCTGACATGGAGCTGGTGAGGGATCTAATGCCTCTGGGGTCAGTTGGCATTTCGCATGCGGAAACCTACTTGGCTCAGTTAAGTGTAAACCTTGATAACTTGAGAGCATCTGGAACTTTAACCACAGAGCAAACCGAGGCTTTAGACAACTTCAACACGTTTTTACACGACACCGTCGCCGCACAGGTTTCTGGTGTTGATAAATTCGAAGAAGGTAAGCTTTATGCATGTGTCGCTAGGTTGGATAATGTTGAGATCTTTGACATGGTCTATGATCTGAAAGAAGACAAATTTGATTTCAATGACCCCAACGCCGTGCAAGACCTTGGCAATCTTGTTCATATGATTCAGCAGAATTTTAAAGGATCACCCGAGGCTACACGGGTTGTCGAGTATGTTCAACAGGCCTTTGCAGACGCGAATCAAGCAGAGGCTTTGGATAGCGCGATGGAAAGGGCTATGCATGCCGATCTCACCCAACAAGCCATGTTTCAGACACAAAACTATTAAGCCCCCCACAACCCCCGCGTGCACAATGCCAAGGACTGACGATGGCCCCATCCTTATGCCCTTTGCGCTTCTTGCCCTTTGGTGTGTTTGGCCAGACGTTTTTCGATTTCGGCGATCAGGGCCAAAATGTCTTCATCGGCGTGGCTGCTGGGGTAAACCTCAGACACGCCCCGTCCCTGTAACAGGGAGCGTGCAAAGTGCACGCGATTGCCGATTTTCGTTTTGGCAATATCCGCATTCAGGCCCTTTAGCGTGCTGGCCACCTCTTGATTCAACAAGCTACGCGGCGTCACGCGATTCAACACCAAACAACACGGGGTGGATTCCTGCGCCGCCAGTTGCAACGTGGCCTCGCTGGCCCATAAATCCACGGGGCTGGGCTGGGCTGGCACAATGACATAATCCGCCGATCGTACCGCCAAACGAGCATCGGTTTGGGTATGGGGGGGGCTGTCAATCACAATCACATCAAAATCATGGCTGTGGCGGGACAGCTCCGCGCTCATCCGCCAACCGCTGGCGGTCAGGACAACGGGATAATAGGCCGTGTTGCCATACAATTTTTGACGCACCTGATACCATCGGGTGGTGCTTTCTTGGGGGTCTGCGTCGATTAAGCATACCTTTTTCCCCTGTTTGGCCCAAGTCACGGCCAAATTGATGGACAGCGTGGTTTTTCCCGCCCCCCCCTTTTGTTGAGCCACCGCAATCAAGACACAGGACGACATTATAACCCTCGCAAAAAAATACTCTCCCCCTGTTGAATCACGGTTATTGGATCTGGGTCAAGGGGTATGTGCAACAAAATACTCTTAAGGCGCGTATAAACGCTGCGTATAGGTTAGAGCACGACAAGGATCCCCCATGGTGCCCAGAAGAAGACTCGAACTTCCAAGGTCTTGCGACCGCTAGTACCTGAAACTAGTGCGTCTACCAATTCCGCCATCTGGGCATCACAATCGCTTTTGGATATGCCATAGTTAGGTGCGAAAGGGAACTGTTTTTTTCAAACCATAATTGCCTCCCCCGCGTGCGGGGAAGGGTGAGGTATGGGTTTCCCAGCATTTCAGGGATTTGTTGGGGTTCGTGGCTTCTCCTCGATGGCGTATATCTTTTTGCGCCACGGAGCGCATGAAAGAGCGGACCAACGCCTGATACCCCGAACGCAAAGCCGTCAGCCCAGCACTACCCGCCAACACCAGAGAACGGATTAAACCCAAGACCCCATAAAAAGCAAAAAACGTACTGAACGTCGCATTGTTAATGGCCTGCTCCGACGGCGTCGGCAGCCTGCTTTTCGACAGTGCCTCCGGCCAAACTGGCTCCGCGATGCAACGACACCCAAAGGCATCCCTTGGGTGGCCGTCGGCGGGGGGATTGTCCCACGTCCATCCCCCCCCGTTCATGGATCAACCCTTTGCGCCCTTCATCTCCGCCAAATGCGCATGCAATTTTTTTTGCAGGGCGAGAGCTTCGGAGAAATCATGACCCGTCATGATTTCATAATCGTCTTTCTCTCCTTCTTCTATTCCCACATCATGGGCATGACTCAGGGCGTAGATCTCTTCGTCGGTCAAATAAAAAGGCTTGTCTTCAACAACATATGATAAATACATATTGTCTCTCAACGCTCTTATAGCTTGCTTTGAATACCCTGTATCTCCGGGATCCCACTCATAAACACTGGCAGCAATCAGGATCGAGCCAGACAACAAGAAGTAATCGTTATTTGTCATCCAATCAATAAGCTTGGCCCCTTCATGCGGTAAAACCATTTTCGACATTACCACTCCTTTCTTGGCTTTTAATTTTGCAATTTCGTTTCTTTCTTGATT
>CANGYP010000061.1 GCA_947458235.1 Alphaproteobacteria bacterium | reverse complement strand
GGCTTTGGAGGGCATGATCCTTTATGAAGACGAGGGCCTGATCGCCCTGAACAAACCCGCCGGCGTCGCCAGTCAGGGGGGTAAGGGTATCACGCGGGCTTTGGATCAGATGATGCTGGCGTGGTGGCACCATCAGGGGCGCGAGGGGCAGCCCCGTTTGGTCCACCGTCTGGACATGCCCACCACAGGCTTGATGATCATGGCCAAAACGCGGGCGGCGGCGGAGGCCCTGTCTGCCCAAATCCGCGAGCATTCGCTCACAAAAGTCTATGAGGCTCTGGTTTACGGCGTTCCCCCGAAAAATGGGGGGGTTGTGCGGGCCCCCTTGCTGGCGCATCAGGGGTTTGTGCGGATTGATCCACAGGGGCAAGAGGCCGAAACCCGCTGGCGTGTATTGCGGACATTTGAGGAAGCGCTCACACATATAGAGCTGCATCCTAAACACGGTCGCATGCACCAGCTGCGTGTGCATTGCATGAGTATGGGGCACCCTATCATAGGAGATCGCAAGTACGGGCGGGCGGAGCCTCTGCCCCTGCGCTTGGCCGCGGGGCTGCATTTGCACGCACGGTCCGTGACGCTTAAAAATCCTCTCACGGGACAGGAACAGACCCTGACGGCTCCCTTGCTGAGTCCCATGCAGGATAGCGTTCAAGCGTTGTGGCCAAGAGTATGAGGTGGGGATTCTGTAATTTTATTACCCACGATTGAACAAAAAGGATTTACGAAAAGCAAAAACATGTTTAAATTAGAAAAGATTCTTCGCAAGTGAGGCTAAATGGACCCTAAGCGAAGTGTCTTTTGAGGAATGATGGGATTCATTGTGGCACGTTTTGATCGAATTTTGCGGTTTATGCACGGTGTCTCTTCTGTTGGATCTCCCAACCCGTTTTCTTTTTCTTACTCTGCCTGTGTGGGGGGTGAGCCTTCTTCTTTACGTTTCAGGTGGCCCTTGGCTGCGTTAAAAAGGATACATTGTAATGAACCAAATCATGTTGATCGACGCGGAACATCCCGAGGAGCTGCGCGTGGCCGTCCTAGAAAGCGGCACACTGTCAGAATTTGATTATGAATCAACGCTGAAAAAACAAAACAAAGGCAACATTTACCTAGCCAAAGTCACGCGGGTTGAGCCCTCCTTGCAGGCTGCCTTCGTGGAATATGGGCAAAATCGTCAGGGGTTTTTGTCATTTGCAGAAATTCATCCCGATTATTTCCGCATACCCATCGCGGATCGCAAGCATTTGATTGCAGAAGAAGCCCAAATCATCTCTGAAGAGAGTGATGATGAACGGGACGTGCTGGCCCCTTCGTTGGAGGATCAGGACGACCAAGGGGATGAGTATGCTTTTGATATAGAGGCTGACTTTCAGCCCATCGCGCTGGATCAGGACGACGCCCCAGACACGATTCCCATGGATCTTGGGGTTTCTGAAAAAAAGCCTGCGGTGAATGCAAGAGAGGAAGATGAGTGGAAACGGCATCGCCGCCTGAAACGAAAATACACCATTCAAGAAGTCATCAAGAAAAATCAAATTTTGCTGGTGCAGGTTGTCAAGGAAGAGCGTGGGAATAAGGGCGCTGCGTTAACCACCTATCTTTCCTTGGCGGGTCGGTACTGTGTGTTGATGCCCAATTCTGGCAGTGGCGGAGGGATTTCCCGAAAAATCGGCAGCCATGAAGATCGCAAGCGTATTCGTGGCATTTTAGACGAGTTAGAGGTTCCAGAATCCATCTCTGTGATTGTGCGCACTGCGGGCATGGGGCGGACAAAAACAGAGATTAAGCGGGATTATGATTATCTGCTTAGGGTTTGGGGGCAGATCCGTGAGGATACCCTCAGTGCCGTGGCCCCATCCCTGATTTACGAAGAGGGGCAACTGATTCGCCGCGCCATTCGGGACATTTATGATCGTGACACAGAGGAAGTGTGGGTTGCTGGGGAAGAGGCGTACAAAGAAGCCAAGGCTTTCATGAAAATGTTGATGCCGTCGCATTCCAAGCGTGTGAAGCTCTATAAGGATAAAGTGATCCCCTTGTTTCACCGGTATCATGTAGAGCCCCAGATCGAAGCTGTTTTTAAGCCCATCACCCAACTGCCTTCGGGTGGTTACTTGGTGTTTGGCCAAACAGAGGCTTTGGTGTCTATTGATGTGAATTCGGGGCGCTCCACGCGCGAACGCAGTGTTGAGGATATGGCCCTGAACACCAATCTAGAGGCCGCTGAGGAGATTGCCCGTCAACTGCGACTGAGGGATTTGGCTGGCTTGGTGGTGGTTGACTTTATTGATATGGAGGATAACCGCAAAAACCTTGCCGTGGAACGACGGCTGAAGGACTTGCTGCGCAAAGATCGGGCCCGTATTCAAGTGGGGCGCATCAGCCAGTTTGGTCTTTTGGAAATGTCCCGCCAGCGGCTGCGTCCCTCCATCGAGGAAATCAGCAGCCATGTTTGTCCCCATTGTCAGGGGACAGGGCGTTTGCGCTCAGTGGAATCCCTCGCTTTGGCTTTGCTGCGGGCGGTGGAGTATGAGGGGTTAAAGCAAAACGCCTTTTTGCTCAGGCTCACCGTGCCCCGCGGTTTGGCGGTTCATCTTTTTAATGAAAAGCGCTCAGAAATTACGGATATCGAGCGTTTGTATGCTATGCGCATCCGCATTGAAGAAAGCACGAGTGTCCCAGACAATGGTTATGATATTGATATTATTGAGAAAAAATTAGAAGGCCATCATTTGCCAGAAAATCTAGAGGTGCTTCAGGCTTTTCAGCAGGAATTAACGGAGCGTCAACGGAAAAAATCCTCCCATCGCCGCGATAGAAACAAATTGGAGGAGGGTGAGAGAGACAAAGGTGGTGACGGCGACAGAGATCGGGAGAGAGGCAGGGACCGCCGACGGGAACGTACTCGCCTTGTTATGGCCGAAGGAGAAGAGGGGCAAGAAGCCCCATCCGCTGGTTCAGATTCAGATATAGAAGCCAGCGAAAGCTCTTTTCTCGGCCGTCGTCGTCGCAATCGGGGTCATCGGCGTGGTCGTGGCCAAGATCGGGGCCAGCATCCAAAAGTCACGTTTGCAGAAAGCCAAGAGAATCAGGCAGAGTCGCAGGTGCTTTCTGGGGGGGAAGCGGATGGGGCCGTGGTTGGTGTGTCCCCAAGTCAACCCTCTGCAGAGGGGCCCCGTGACGATCATAAGCGTCGCCGTCGCAACCGATACCGCAATCGTCGTCGTGGCCGCAGCTTTGGGGAGGGAACGGCTACAGAGGGGGCATCGTCCTTGGGGGCCCAGCCCTCTGGTGAGTCGTCAGCCTCTGCCTCTGTTGATGGGAATGTGCCCAAAGACAAGAAGGAAAAACCCTCGTGGTGGGAAAAAATTGTTGGGGCGGAATGAAAACGCATTTGTTTTTTGATGCCCTCCTTGATTCTTGGCCCCATCTTTGCGCGTTGTAAAAGGCATTTTTTGTTATGTCATCATCAGTTTTGATTTTGAATGGTCCCAATTTAAATCAGCTAGGTCGTCGCGAGGTTTCTGTGTACGGCGAAACCACGTATCAGGATTTGGTCCAAATGTGTGAAAAAACGGGTCATGATCTGGGATTGTCTATTCAAATTCAGCAGTATAATCATGAAGGGGATTTGATCGAGGCCATTCATGCTGCCGTTGGGGAAACTGATGGGTTGATTATCAACGCGGGGGCATTAACGCATACGTCCTTGGCGCTGCATGATGCTTTGCGTTTGTACCCTCACCCCATTGTGGAGGTGCATCTCAGCAACATTTTTGCCCGCGAGACCCTGCGGCATCATTCCTATGTGGCACCCTTGGCCAAAGGAATCCTTTGCGGTTTTGGGATAAATGGGTATAAGTATGCTTTGATGCATTTAGCGGAGCTTCTGAACCCCAATGACGAAAACCCCCTTGAATAAGAAACATATTCTAGACAAAGCTCTGGTTAAAGATTTGGCCGAGTTGCTGAACGAAACGTCGTTAACAGAAATCGAGTTGTCCGATGGTGCTTTTAAAATTCGTGTGGCCCGCCAAGCAGGCCCTGCGGCCCATATGGTTTATGCCCCGTCAGCGGGAGATGGTGCTCCAGTGGCCCCTGTTGGGGCGTCCTCTGCGCCCTCATCGTCTGCGGCCCTACCTCAAGATGCTGTGAAGTCCCCCATGGTGGGGAATGTCTATTTGGCCCCGCGCCCAGGGGCGGATCCCTTTGTGAAAGTGGGGGATGCGGTGGAAAAAGGGCAAACCCTTTTGATTATCGAGGCGATGAAGGTTATGAATCCGATTCCTTCCCCCGCTCGGGGCGTGGTAAAAGCTATTTTTGTTCAAGATAGTCAGCCTGTGGAATACAACGAGCCTTTGATTCATGTGGCTTAGGGGGTTGAATTATGAATGCCTTTCTC
Organism: Alphaproteobacteria bacterium; assembly: GCA_947458235.1. GTDB lineage: Bacteria > Pseudomonadota > Alphaproteobacteria > JAJTHO01 > CANGYM01 > CANGYM01. The sequence goes on along the minus strand of CANGYP010000061.1, from coordinate 4,041 downwards.
TTTACAAGTGAATCTGTTTCTGAAGGTCACCCTGATAAAATTTGTGACCAGATTTCTGATGCCTTGGTGGATGCCTATTTGGCCCGCGATCCCCATGCCCGCTGTGCCATTGAAACGGCGGCCACCACCAACCGTGTGGTGTTGTTAGGGGAGGTTCGTGGCCCCGATGACATGACCCCCGATGTGATCGAAGATGTTGTGCGCCAGACCGTTCGTCGCATTGGATACGAACAGCGGGGCTTTCATTGGAAAAATCTGGTGGTCCAAAATTATTTGCACGAACAATCAGCCGATATTGCCGTGGGGGTGGATGAAACATCTCAAAAGGCGGAAGGGGCAGGGGATCAGGGTATCATGTTTGGATATGCCTGTGATGAGACGCCAGATTTTATGCCTGCCCCCATTTATTATGCCCATAAAATTTTGCGCTTGATGGCGGAGGCTCGTCATTTGGGGGATATCAAGGGTTTGGGGCCTGATGCCAAAAGCCAGCTGACGTTTTTATATGAAAACGAGCGCCCCGTGCGCGTAACGTCTGTGGTGGTGTCCACCCAACATGCTGAAGCGGTGGATGTTGCCCAAGTGCATGATATCGTTCGCCAGTATGTGGCCAAAGCCTTGCCGCCAGAATGCCTAACACCGGAGACCCGTTATTACATCAACCCCACAGGGCGTTTTGTGATCGGTGGGCCCGATGGGGATGCGGGATTAACAGGGCGGAAAATTATTGTGGATACCTACGGCGGGGCAGCCCCCCATGGTGGTGGCGCTTTTTCGGGGAAGGATCCCACAAAGGTGGATCGTTCTGCCGCTTATGCGGCGCGTTATTTGGCTAAAAACCTTGTGGCGGCAGGCATCGCTAAGCGCTGTACGTTGCAGTTGTCTTATGCCATTGGGGTGTCTGAGCCATTGTCTCTTTATCTCAATTTTCATGACACCACAACCTTGCCAGAGGAAAAGGTGGCAGATGCTTTGCGTGGGTTTATTGATTTAACCCCTAAAGGAATTCGCCAGCATTTACAATTAAATCGCCCCATTTATCAAGAAACCGCCGCTTATGGACATTTTGGCCGTCAGCCTACAGACGAAGGGTATTTTCCCTGGGAAAGGCTTGATTTGGTTGAGGCCATGAAGAAAGTGTTTTTGTAGCTTGGACGTGGTGACTCCCTATAAACAGTGACAGTAAAGGTAGGTATGTCGTGCATCGTTTTTCAGAGCATTGCTGCTTTTCTTGAACGCCTAGGGATATGATGTATAATAATTCTGATTGATAGAACCACCAACCTGAAGACTTGAGGATCTCATGACTGCCAAAACCCTGTTTCAAAAAATTTGGGACGATCATTTGGTGGATCGCATGGGGGAGGCCTGTTTGTTGTATATCGACCGGCACCTAATTCACGAGGTGACCAGCCCCCAAGCCTTTGAGGGCCTGCGTCAGGCGAAACGGGGTGTTCGTCACCCAGAAATGACCTTGGCTGTGGCGGATCACAATGTCCCCACAGAAAATCGCGCGGCGGGGATCGCCGATCCAGAATCCCGTTTACAGGTAGATACCTTGGAAAAAAATTGTGGTGATTTTGGGGTGATGTATTACCCTTTGGATGATGTCCGTCAGGGGATTGTCCACGTGGTGGGCCCAGAGCAGGGATTAACCTTGCCTGGATGCACGATTGTTTGTGGCGATTCCCATACATCAACCCACGGGGCGTTCGGGGCCTTGGCCTTTGGTATCGGTACATCTGAGGTGGAGCACGTTCTGGCCACACAAACCCTGATTCAGCGTCCCGCAAAATCCATGCGGGTAACCGTGAGCGGCCCTTTGAAAGCCGGTGTGGGGCCCAAGGATATTATTTTGGCCATCATTGCCAAAATTGGCACGGCAGGCGGGACAGGATATGTGATTGAATATGCTGGTGATGCCATCACGTCTCTATCCATGGAAGGGCGTATGACCATATGCAACATGTCCATCGAGGCTGGTGCCCGCGCTGGTATGATTGCCCCCGATGAGGTGACATTTGATTATCTGCGTGGCCGTTCCCTCGCGCCGAAGGGGGCCGTGTGGGAGCAAGCTGTATCCTACTGGAAGACCCTGAAAACCGATGACGACGCGATTTTTGATAAAGAGGTTGTGTTGGATGGTGCGTCTTTGGATCCCTTTGTGACATGGGGTACCAGTCCAGAAGATGCTCTGCCCATCACGGGCCGCGTGCCCAAGGTGGAGGAGGCCCGAAACGACGCCCACCGTCACTCACTAGAAAGAACATTGGCGTATATGGGTCTGAAGGGCGGGGAAGCCCTGACCGATATTGCCATTGATACGGTCTTTATTGGATCATGTACAAATTCGCGGATCGAGGATTTGCGCGATGTCGCCCGATTAGTTCAGGGCAAAAAAGTTAAGGCTGGCCTGCGGGCCATGATCGTTCCCGGATCAGGTTTGGTGCGGGAGCAAGCCGAGGCCGAAGGTCTGGATCAGATTTTCAAAGAGGCTGGTTTTGACTGGCGTGAACCAGGATGTTCCATGTGTTTGGCCATGAATGCGGATCGGTTGAGCCCTAAGGAACGCTGCGCCTCTACATCCAACCGGAATTTTGAGGGGCGGCAGGGCAGGGAAGGGCGCACCCACCTCATGAGCCCCATCATGGCAGCGTCAGCCGCTTTGACGGGCCATCTTACGGACGTGCGGAGCTTTTTGTAGTGGGTTTGCCGCCGCTGGCTTTGTACATTCACTGGCCCTTTTGCGCAAAAAAGTGTCCGTACTGCGATTATAACAGCTATGCCATCGGTTGGCACCCTGAGGAGGCCGCGCTTTGGGCCAAGGCCTATATTCGCGCCCTAGAAACCTTGGTCCGTGATTATCCCGCCCATCGTTTGGATACGGTTTTTTTGGGGGGCGGAACACCATCCCAGATGCCGCTGTCGGTTTTGGAATCTCTGTTTTCCGCTATTCATGATCTATTTCCTGCGCGGGCGGATGCTGTGGAAATCACGCTGGAGGCCAACCCCCGTGATATTAGCAAAACATTATTACAAATCTATTATGGCTTGGGGATCAATAGGATATCGCTGGGTGTTCAGTCTTTTGATGATAATGAATTGATGTTTTTGGGGCGGGATCATAACGCCAAGGTTGCCAGAGAGGCCCTAGACGTCGTGGCCACTGTGTTTGATCGGTATTCGATAGATTTAATGTATGGCCTGCCCCATCATACCGTGGCCTTGTGGCAGGGGCGGCTTGAGGAGGCTTTGTCCCTAGGCACCCGTCACCTTTCCCTTTATCAGCTCACCATCGAGCCGGAAACAGGTTTTTATCGTCCGTTTCAGCGTGGTGATTATAAATTACCAGAAAACAGTATTTTGGCAGATTTATTTAATTTAACACATGATGTTTGTGCGGACAGGGGATTGTTGGGCTATGAAATTTCAAGCTTTGCGGCTTTGGGGCAGGAATGCCGCCACAATCTGCATTATTGGCACTATAATAGCTATTTTGGTGTCGGCCCTGGAAGTCATGGGCGCGTGCATCACAACGGGCAAACCTATGCGCTGGCCAGCATGAAAAATCCGCTCGCCTGGCGGGAGGGAATTCTTAATCAAGCGGTGGGGATTGTTGAAAAACCCCCACTGACCCCCGCAGAGGTGGCCTTGGAGCGTTTGTACATGGGGCTGCGCATGAGAAGGGGGATACAGCGGTCAGATTTTCAGGCTCTGGAAAGTGGAGGTTATATTGATGGGCAGGCCTATCAACGGCTGCGCAATCAAGGTTTGATGGGTGAGGATAGTCAGACTATCTTTTTGACCAAAGAAGGCCGTCTGCGTTTGGATGCGGTGGTCGTGGATTTGATGGTCTGATGTGGGTTGTGCAAAAGGTTTTGGCGGTCCTAACCTAGGGCGTGTCATCATTTGCTCAAAAGCGGCTTTTCCCGTATGCTGGGCTGTGAATTCTGCCAAAAAACAGTCAATATACGGCCAGTATATCGACCGTTTTTTGCCAGTTTCTCGCCTCAGCATCCAGAAAAATCCATCTTTCTCGCT
>CANGYP010000060.1:2500-8466 GCA_947458235.1 Alphaproteobacteria bacterium | reverse complement strand
TTCGCCATGTTCTGACATCGTTTCGGCCAGAGCCCTATATCATCGGCATTCAAATTCCTGTGGCGTGGGATCAGATTTTTCGGGCCCCGATTTATGGGGGCTCGCCGGCCATAGCACGGCCCCACCACCCATGGCAGGACGGCGCTGGGCCGAGCAAGATATGAGAACGCGCCGCGTTGCAAAACCAGCGTCTTATAGTGTTTCCAATTTATTTTCGTACTGAGCCGAGAACAAGCCTGGCGGAGCGATGCCTAGTGAATCTAGGTGAGCGACGCTAGGCGCCGTTCGCAGGCCAGTACGAAAATAAAGTGGAAATACTATAGATGAAAAACAATCCCCATCCCGCCTTTGGGGCCCCACCAACGAATCCCTTGGTGCCAAAGGTCCCCTATGCTATACCTAGGGCCTGATGCATTCAGGATCGCCATGGTGCGACGGAGAATGTTGGCAAAGAAAAAACGGGAAAGGAACACCCATGCTGTTGTGGTTTCGTCGTGCGCTGGCTGGAACATTGGCCAAGGTTTTGTTGATCTTGATGATTGTGTCCTTTGCCTTTTTTGGGTACGAAACGGCGTTTCAGGCCAATCCCCAAACGGACATTGTGGCCACGGTGGGCAGCGTCGATATCCCCGCCACCCGTCTGATGCGGGCGCGGGAACAGATTCAGGAAAACTACACCCGCGCCTTTGGCGGCCAAGCCCTGCCCGATTTTTTCACGCAGCGCCTGTGGGATGATGCCCTGAAACTGTTGGTCAATGATGCCCTGATCACCTCTGCCGCCGAAAAATGGCAGATGCCCATTCCGGAAAAACGTCTGGTGAAAATTTTGGGCAACTATCCCGCCTTTCAAAACGCAGATAAAACCTTTGATCCCGAACTGTTCAAAAGCGTTCTGGCCAAATCAGGGGTCAGCCCAGAGGAGGTTCTGGATGATGTGCGCGTTGCCGAGTGGCAGCGGTATTTTCGTGACGCCTTTGTGGCCGCCGCCGTTGTGCCAGAGCCTTTGGTCATCGCCGCCCTGCAACAGGACAAAGAAACCCGCAGCGCGTTGATTTTCACCCTGCCCGTTGTGCCCATGACCACGGATGTGCCTGATAGCACCCTGAAACCCTGGTTTCAAACCCGCACCGACCGTTACAAAACCCCTGAAAAACGCATGTTTGGGTATACCACGTTGGGACTGACCTTCACCGATGCGGCCATTGAATCCTATTACAAAGCCCACACCGATGCCTTCACCCCCGCGCCCAAGCGGCGCGTGTTGCAGAAGTTTTGCCCTGATCAGGCCTGTGTTGACCAAAACCAGAGTCTGAAAGCCCTAGACCCCAAACAATCCGCCGTGACGGATTTGGGCCTGGTTGAGGCCAAAGATCTTTTGCCGGTCCTGCGTCAGGCGGCCTTTGATCTGCCGCTGAACACAGTATCCGCGCCGGTGAAAACCGATTTTGGATGGACCTTTTTGCAGGTGACAGAGATTCAGGCCCCCCCCGCACCCCCTCTGAAAGATATTAAAAATCAGGTGGTTGAGGCCATGAAAACCCCCGAAAGCGTGGAGGCCCTGTACAAACAAACCAACGCCCTGGAAACGGCTGTTGCCGAAACGGGCTCTTTGGAAAAGGCCAGCCAGTCGCTGAGTCTTTCTTATGAAAAAACAGCTTTGATCACGCGGGACACCATACCCGACGTCCTTAAGCCCCTTGATAAAGAATTATGGAGCCTGCCCCCCAAAGGCACATCCGCATTGCAAGAAATCGCCCCCGATCACTATGTCATGGCCACCCTGATTCAGGTGGTGCCCGCCAAACCCATGACCTTTGCTGAGGCCCGCGCTCAGGTCCTTCGGGATTATCACACGGAACAGGCCCAAACCCTGCTGAAGCAAAAGCGCGACGCTCTGAAAGAAAAGCTCAAAGCCATGAAACCCGAAGAGCGCACGGCCTTTTTATCCGATGATGATATCAATGCCGTCCAGCCCACAGCCATGACCCGCGCCCGCGCCATGGAGGCCTTTCAGGCCGATGTGGCGGAAATCATGTTTAATGCCCCCATAGGCGAGATCAAAGACATCACCAGCGGCGCCATGGCCCAGATTATTATTGTCACGGGCATTCAGCGCCCCGATCCCAAAACCCTCAGCGGCCCCGAAAAAGAAGAAACACGCCGCCGCCTGAAAGACGCCATAGCGCAGGATTATTATGAGGCGTTTTTAGACGATCTGAAAACCCTGTTTCCCGTCACCGTGAAGCAGGATGTGTTCAAACGCCTGAAAGCCAATGGTTAAGGTCAGTCCGGTTTCTCAGGTTCAGGCGGCCTTTGATCAAGGTCAGGGCACCTTGGTTTCCCTGCGGTTATCGGCGGATTGGATCACGCCGGTGCGGGCCTTTCTATCCCTAAAAACCAACCAGCCCCGCTTTTTGCTGGAATCGGTAGAGCGGGCGGTGTTTCGCGGACGCTATTCCGTTTTGGGCTGGGGCAGCGATCAGATCTGGACCTATCACGGCGATCATCGGGGTGAGATTGTCCAAAACGGTCTGCCGCCAACCCCCCTCACAGGAAAGGGACCGCAGCAGCTGAAGGGCTTGCTTTCCCAAACCCCCATCCTTATGCCGCCGGATTTGCCCCCCTTGGCCATGGGGTTTTACGGGTTTTTGGGCTTTGATATGATTCGGGATGTTGAGGTTCTGCCGGATGCCAGACCAAACCCCCTGAACCTGCCCGTGGCCAAACTGTTTCGCCCCGCCCAGATCATGGTGTTTGATAACGTTCGGGATGAAGTCCTGTTGGTGAAATCCGTGTTTCCAGACGCCGGCCTTTCGGCAGAATCAGCCCACGAGGCCGCGGTGGCGGTGTTAAGGGACACCCTAACGCGCCTTTGCACGGACCGTCTGTCCGATGCAGAAACCGATGCTTTGCTGGCGCAGGAGGCGGCTCTGCCACCCCCCCCCGCGGACGCCATCACATCCAGCATGACCAAAGACGCCTTTTGCCAGTCCGTTCTGGCCGCCAAAGAGGCCATCGCGGCGGGGGATTGTTTTCAAATTGTGCTATCCCAGCGGTTTTCCCGCCCCTTTGATGGGGATCCCTTTTCCTATTATCGCCGATTGCGCCGTTTGAACCCGTCCCCCTATCTGTTTTTTCTGGATATGCAGGATTTGGTGCTGGTGGGATCCAGTCCCGAAACCCTCGTCAAAGTCACCGAAGGCCAAATGACCGTTCGCCCCATCGCTGGCACGCGGCCACGGGGTAAAACCCAAAAAGAGGATCAGGCGCTGGCCGCCGGCCTGATGGCCGATCCCAAAGAAATCGCGGAACATCTGATGCTGCTGGATTTGGGCCGCAACGATGTCAGCCGTGTGTGCGTCCCGGGCAGCGTTCAGGTCAAAGACCCCCTCAGCATTGAGCGGTATTCCCACGTCATGCACATCGTCTCCACCGTTGAGGGCACGCTGCGTCCCGAAGTGGATGTTGTGGATGCCTTTTTGGCCGGTTTTCCCGCGGGCACAGTCTCCGGCGCCCCCAAAGTTCGGGCCATGGAAACCATTGATCAGCTCGAACCCCATCGGCGCGGCCCCTACGGCGGCGGCGTGGGGTACTTTTCCGCCGATGGGCAAACCATGGATACCTGCATTGCCCTGCGCACCGCCATCATCCACCAAGGCCAACTCCACGTCCAAGCCGGCGCCGGCATCGTCGCCGACAGCGACCCCGACAGCGAATACACCGAAACCGTCAACAAAGCCAAGGCATTGTTGGTGGCGGTTTAGGGGGGGGGGAAGACAGAAGACAGAAGACAGACAAAGATAATACGTCCGTCACCCGATTTTACACCGGCATCCGCATGACCTCTTGCCAGCCGGTGACCAGACGGTCCCGCACGGACAGCAGGGTTTGCAGGGTCAGTTCCGCCTGACTGACCGAGGTCACCACCTCAGACAGTTCCACTTGGCCGGGGACCAGGGCCTCGGCAGAGATATGTTCGCTGCTGCGCTGTTGGTTGATGGCGGATTGCAAACTGTCGGACAAAAAGTCCTGAAACGACGCCTTCCCCGCAGGGGCGCCGCCCAAAGAGGGCATGGCGCCCCCTACCTTGGCCGGAGAAAACGCAGCAATCTGATGAATGGCAGCCATGATGGGGGATCCTTTGGGTGATGGTTATTGTTATTGTTTCAGGATATCCAGTGTTGATCGGGCCATGTCCCGTGATGTCATCAGGGCGTTCAGGTTGGCCTCATAGGTCCGGCGGGCTTCCCGCAGGTCCATGCTTTCCAGATTGGTGCTGACGTTGGGATATTTGACATAGCCGTCTTTGTTGGCGGCGGGGTGGCCCGGGTCATATTTTAATTCAAAATCCCCAGAATCTTCGGCAATTTTTTTGACCCTCACCATGGCGGTGCGGCCGGCGGTGGGGTCCACAAAATTATCCGTTTCCACGGTTTTCCGGCGATAGGGATCGCCGCCCGGGACGCTGCTGGTGGAAAAGGCGTTGGCGATGTTTTCCGCCGCCACACGGGCGCGGGTGGTTTGCACCTGCATCCCGCGGGATGACACCAACATGGCATTGTTCAAATCGGACATAAAACCCCCTTCATGACCCCTTTACCCCTTACCCTGTTGGTCCGCGAACGGCCATTCTGAACATACCGTTGAATTTTTTATACAGTTGCAGGGTGAGATTGTTTAAATCTGCGGTTTGCGATGATTTTAGGGTTTCATCCTCCAAAACCACTTTGTTCCCGCTGGGCAGGACCTCGAAAATATCGTCTTTCTTCAGCGTGGCAAAAGCCGCATTTTTGCCCGCTGGTGGCCCCAAATGGCCAGATTCAGTCATGGCCATAGCCTGTTTGCGTTGATCCAGTTGACGCAAAACCTTTTTAAAATCCAGAGACTTCAGATCATTGGGAACATAATCTGGCGTGTCGGCGTTGGCCAAGTTTTGGGCCAGAACGCGCTGGCGCTCCGCCGACCAATCCATATTTTGCCGCATGGCATAAAACAGTTTTAGGTTATTGATGTTCATGACAGAGGGCTTTATGGTTGTTTTGGAATCCTCACCCCCTAGTATGTCAAGCAGATGTTAAGGAACCCTTAAAATGCTCTATCTTTCCAGACGTCTGGGCGAAACCATCGTTATTGACGGCACCATCGAGGTCACCATCATCGACGTGCGCGGCAAAACTGTGAAACTGGGCATCCAATCCCCCGAATCTACCACCATTTACCGTCAAGAGGTTCTGGACAAAATTCGCGAAGCCAACACCGCCGCCCGTGTGGATGCGGATGTGGTGAAGCGCGTGCTGGGGGGCGGCTCTTGATATCACCTTCCCAGAGATCCTTGCCCCCCTATGCCCCATTCCCATGATACGCATCAGACCATGACGCATCGTTATGCCAGACAAATGATTTTGCCAGAATTGGGGCCGCATGGGCAGGAACGCCTGCGTCAGGCCTCGGTGCTGTGTGTGGGGGCGGGGGGGCTTGGTTCCCCTGTTTTGTTGTATCTGGCGGCTGCGGGCATCGGCCGTCTTGGGATTGTGGATGATGACAGGGTAGAGATCAGCAACTTACAGCGGCAGATTCTCTTTACAGAAAGCGATATCCACAGGGGAAAGGCCGAGGTCGCAGCCCAAAAGCTTGCCCAACTCAACAGTCAGTGCCAGATTGATGCCCACCCCATGCGCCTGACGGCGGCCAATGCTTTATCGCTGATGGCAGATTACGATGTGATTGTGGATGGTACGGATACAGTGGCCAGCAAGGGGCTCTTGAATGAGGCTTGCGTACGGCTTGGCAAGCCCCTCGTGCATGGGGCTATCCTTGGCTTTCATGCCCAAGTGTCGATTTTTTGGGGTCGTCACGGTCCCTGTTATCGGTGCCTTTACCCGCATCCTCCTCAGGGAGCTGTGGCCAACTGCGCCGAAGCGGGGGTGATGGGGGCTATGGCGGGCATGGTGGGGGCACTGCAAGGC
>CANGYP010000059.1 GCA_947458235.1 Alphaproteobacteria bacterium | reverse complement strand
GAAAGGGTGGTTTGAAAGGTATCACGATCTGGCATAAAAACATCCTTATTTGAAAATGTGATGGAAAAATTAACGCCCTCTCCCGCTTGCGGGGGAGGGGGAGGGAGGGGGGTTCGCCGCACTTTAGCCTTTATAAACAAGGCTAAAAAGAAACCCTTTGCACATCCCCCCGCCGTGTTATAGTCGTGAAATCTAAGATCCGCGCCCTCAACAGGAAAACCGCCCATGTCTTCTGTATCCCTGAATCCCACAGCCTATCGACGGGTGGTGGCCATTGCGGCGCTGGGGTATTTTGTTGATATTTTTGATTTAATTATCTTTGGCATTGTGCGTGTGCAAAGCCTGCGGGATCTGGGCCTAAGCGAGGAACAAATCATCACCACCGGCATGGATATCTTAAACGCGCAAATGATCGGAATGCTGCTGGGCGGGCTGTTGTGGGGGACCGTGGGGGATAAATTTGGCCGTGTTAAAGTTCTGGTGGGCTCTATTTTGCTGTATTCCGTGGCCAATATCATGAATGGTTTTGTCACCAGTGTTGAGGAATACAAACTCCTGCGCTTCATCGGCGGCATCGGGCTGGCGGGGGAGCTCGGGGCCGGCGTTACCTTGGCCCTAGAATGTATGCCCAAGCATATTCGCGGCCTAGGGGGGGCCGTCATTGCGGGGGTCGGGGTGCTGGGGGCGGCCTTGGCAGAAATCATTGTGCACTATGTCAGCTGGCGTGATGCCTACATCATCGGGGGTGTCATGGGGCTGGTGGTGCTGTGTTTCCGTTTTACCTTAACAGAATCCAACATGTTCAAAGCCCATCAGGCCGATAACGTCCCCCACGGCAGCTTTCTGGCGATTCTGTCCCAACGGGCTTTGCTGAAAAAATACTTGGCCTGCGTGTTCATCGGGGTGCCCATCTGGTTTGTCATTGGACTGCTGGTGTATTTTTCCCCCGAGTTTGCCAAGGCCCTGAACATCCAAGACCCCGTCACCGCTGGCAAAGCCATCATGTATATGTATATCGGTATGTCCATCGGCGACATCAGCAGTGGCTTCGTCAGCCAAGCCCTGAAAAGCCGCCGCAAAGCCATTCAGATTTACATGACGTCTATGGCCGCAGGGGTTGTGGTATACAGCCAATTTGGCGGGGCTACGGCAGGACAATTTTATACCATGTTGGTGTTTTTGGGCATCGGCGCTGGATACTGGGCCCTGATGGCCATCAATGCGTCCGAACAATTCGGGGTCAACCTCCGCGCCACCGCCGCCACCACCGTGCCTAACTTTGTGCGGGGATCCGTTGTGTTGGTAACGCTGGCCTTTTCCGCCCTACGCCCCAGCATGGATATGCTGGACGCCGCCATGGTGGTGGGCGTTGTGGTCTTTGCCTTGGGGGCCGTGGCCGCATGGTGGCTGCCCGAAACCTTTCACAAAGACCTCAACCTGCTGGAGGGGGCCACCCGCCCCGATGATCATGGGCCGAAAGTGGGGAATCGATCATAGAATGAAGGCATCTGATCTTTCTGCGCTTTCTGCCAAAAAGGATGCACTGAACACGCATCATCCCTTGCCAGAGGCCTTGGGCCGCAACCTTGGGGATTGGTTCCGCATTGAACTGACCTACACCAGCAACGCGCTAGAGGGCAACACCCTCACCCGCCGCGAAACCGCCTTGGTGGTGGAAAAGGGCATCGCCGTGGGGGGGAAATCCCTGATTGAACATCTTGAGGCCACCAACCATGCCGCAGCCCTCGATTGGGTCAAAACACAGGCCGATTCTGCCCACACAGCCTTGATAGAAAATGACATTTTGCATCTGCATAGCCTAATTTTAAAAGGCATTGATGACGCCAACGCGGGCCGTTATCGCACGGTGCCCGTGCGGATTTCTGGATCCACCGTGGTGTTGCCCAACCCCCGCAAAGTGCCCGAGCTGATGCACCAGTTTATCCTATGGCTGCAAACATCCCACGCCCTGCACCCTGTGGAACGGGCCGCCGAGGCCCATTATCGTCTGGTCACCATCCACCCCTTTGTGGATGGAAATGGACGCACGGCCCGCCTGCTGATGAATCTGCTGTTGCTGCGTGATGGCTATCCCCCCGCCATTATCCGAAAACGCGACCGCTTGGCCTACATCACAGCCTTGGAACAGGCCCAATGTGGGGGCAGCCCCGATGATTATCAGAATCTGATCCTCCAATCCATCCACCGTTCCCTAGACATTTACTTAGCAGCCCTACAGGGCGAAACGCTGTTTACGGATGATGAATGATTGTGTTGGGGGCAACACAATCTTCCTAAAGACAAAACCCCCGACGGGCCACAATTTTTTTATCTGGCAGGTGAATCTCCACCACGGCATCTTTGGTCAGGGGCAGGGTCATCTCCCCCCCTGTGGGGGTTTGAATATCAAAAAAATCACCCGCCCCGTAATTTTGCACCGCCACCACCCGCCCTAGCACATCCCCATTATCGGCATCTACCACCACGGATCCCAGCAAATCGGTGTGATACCATGCGTCTGCCTCTAGGGCGGGCAAGGCCGTGCGGGCCACACCCAACTCGATGCCGCGCAGGGCTTCGGCCTGATCGCGGGTTGTGATGCCCTCCAGATGCAAAGCCCAACCCTTACCTTGGGCTCGGCTGGTCTGAACATGCAACACCACCCCCGAGGCCGTCACCAACGGACCATAATGGGTCAGGGTTTTGGGATCGTGATAGGCATGAATCATGACATCCCCCCGCAAGCCATGGGGGCGGACAACACGGCACAACGGGACAAAATCCTCCACCACCGCCATCATGCTTTAGGGCACACGGGTTGTTAAGGCCAGCGCATGAAGCTCTGTCCCCATCTTACCCTGCAACGCCTGATACACCATCTGGTGCTGCTGAATGCGCGTTTTACCCACAAAGGCCGAGGATACAATGTGGGCCGCGTAATGGTCCCCATCACCCGCCAAATCATCAATGTGAATCTGCGCGTCTGGAAAGGCCTCCGCAATCATGGCTTTCAACGTGTTGATATCCATCGCCATGCTGTGAAACCCTATCGTTTTTCCTGATCGTTGGGCAAAGAGGACATACGCCCATAATTCCCCAACAACTGTTCAATGGCAGAGAGCTTATGCCCCGCTGTGGGCGTGGCTTGGCTTTCATAGTGAATCTCGCGATACGCATCCGTACCCCGCATGGCAAAGGCATCCAACACACCCTGATCGTCAAAGGACACAATGACAATTTTTTGCTCTAACAGCTTGGGCCCGCCAAAGGGTTGTTGTTCAACCTTTTGCCCGATATAATGCCAGATGCTGGGATCAAAGGTGGACACGGCGGTGGGTGTACCCAACACGGCCCGCACGTCCTCTTTCTTTAAAACCCCCACACGCAAAGATTGCACCTTGTCATCAGGCAAAATCTCCCCATTGGTTTTGATGATGGGTGCGCACGAGGCCACAAACAAAATCACCCCATAGGCCACCAACCAAAACATCATGCCAAAGCGGTTCATACCATCCCCAAACCATAACCAAAACCCACCTTCACGACAAAGCCAGAAAACACGACCCCCTGTCAAGGGCTAAAACATTCCTGTGCAGGGCTGTTAATGTCTCTCTAAAATTTTCCCACAATGTCATTGCGAGCCTCCGAAGGAGGCGTGGCAATCCAGTTTTCTCGATTGTGGCTTTTCTGGATTGCTTCCTGCTTCATTCCTCGCAGTCGCAGATGACGAGCGTTATGCATAAGTCCTACTTTTAAAGGGGCACCTCTATTAACCGTGTCATCCCCGCGAAAGCGGGGATCCATGGTGTTGATTTTTATAGATTGGCTCCGCCCACCTTCGGTGTCCCGCTTTCGCGGGGATGACACCTTGAGGGTTTTTAGAGGTACCCGGTCAATATACGGCCAGTCTATCGACCGTTTTTTGCCAGTTTCTCGCCTCAGCATCCAGAAAAATCCACCTTTCTCGCTTAAATGATGACACGCCCTAGATGCAATAAAAAAAACCCCCTTTTGAGGGGGGGGGTTCCAAAACTGACGCAAGATCAGTTAAAAATTACAAGGGCGTCTCAGAAAACGCCAGAAAGCCAACCACCAAGAGTTGGCTTTAGGGGCCCAAAGAGCTTTGGGGAAGATAGCCCCGGGACCCACGGTCCCTTCTTGTTTTGCGACAAGAATAACGGGGATATTGTGTTCTAAAAGTTGATTAATGCGCCAGACATTGTGTTCACTTACGTGAATACGGAAGCATTTACCATCATCAAAGCATTGCGCCTCGGGGCACAATGTTTTGATCGTTTCAAACAAGTCAAACATGTATTATCTCCTAAGAGAACAGAATGACTTTAGGCTAATATATATATATATTAGTCAAGAATTTTATACATTTTCCCTGTCACCTGTAACCTGTAACCTGTAACCTGTCACCCATACCCACCCCCAAACACAAACCGGAAATAATACGGCCATGTGCTGGGTAAAAAGCGGGAGCGCATGGCGCAATGGTACAGGCGGGTGTCGATATTTTGCGTGGCGACCTCACCATTTTTGCGGAAATAATGGTCAAAGGCAAAAATCAACCGCGCCATTTTATCGGGCACATACATACTGCTCGGTTGCAGGTATTCCGATCGGGAACTCTGCCACCGCAACGCATCAAAAGAATCACTGGAATAGGTGAATTCGTAGGGCTTGCGCACCGCATGGGGCGCCGTCACCATCGTGCGCAAAAACGCCAAACCAGCAATCAGCTTGCTATCAAACTCGCGCCAGTTGGACAAAATCGCCAGCTCGATCCATGGTTCCAGATCATACTGATGATAGTGCAGGGCATTGCGGCGAATGTAATCAATGGTTTCCCCCGCATCCACCGCAGGGCGCGGCATATCATACAGGGCCGGATTGTGGGGACGGTACAGTGTCCCCCCGCCGCCGTCCAAACCGCTAAGGGGTTCCCCAAAAAACACCCGCGTTTTGTTGGATGACGTTAAATACGTCACCGAAGTCACCCGAAAATAGCCATTATGCCCCCGCGTATTCCCCGCCACATAAAACGTGGCCCCCACAGGAAAAATGGACACAAAATTGCCATCAATATCAAAGCGCTTCTCCGCCACCGATGTGCCCACCACGGGGTGGGACGGCGGCACGCTCACCGCCGCATTCCCCAAGGGAAAGTTTTGATTCACAAAGGTTTGCAAGGTGGCTCTGAGTGTTGCCAGCTTGGCCGTATCCCCCAAAACATCATACACCTGATACAAAATTTTATAATGGTGCGTGTAATGATTGCCGTAAAGCAAACTGCCCTCACCCGCAGCGGGGGCGAAGGTCCACGCTTCCTTGGCCGTTTTCAACTGCTGCACCCACGCGGTGATGGTGCTTTGCTCTGTGGCGGAAAAGGACGCCCAGTGCTGCTTGGCCACACGGATCAGGTTTTCAAAATTGGTTTCATCAATGGGCTTGCCCGTGGGGATGTTTTTGGTGCACCAAGACAAAATGATACTCTTGATCTTGCTTAAAAAATCCGTATCGGGAATCCCCCCGTGCTGTGTTGAATAGGTATAATACTGCGACAACACTGGCAAACGCACCCGCAACTCATTAAAGCCCGCCCGTGTGTCCTGCACAACCTTCAGGCTTGTATCGGCCTCCCCTTGGGAGCGCAGCGTCACCACGGCCGCATCATCTTCACCAATGTATTGACGCGCAAATTTTTTCAAACGCTTGCGCTGCACGTTGTGCCAGCTCAAACTCTCCGTCGTGCTGGGCAACTGATCGGCGGCTATGGGGGCTGTATCGATGGGAAAGGGGTATAGAGGCATAAAACATCCTTTGCTTAACATGCTGTTTAAAAAATGAAAAAAGTGAAAAGATGCACCTAGGCAATGCCTAAGTCAACAACACCAGACGCCATTCACAGGCCACTACGGACATCCGACGGATACGCTTAAGACGGGGTGAGACCTCACCGATCCGCATGAAACCGATGCAAAATTCGGTGAAAGATGGGCACCAGCAGCATACCCCCGCAAAACAGGAACAAAATGCCGCAGTACAGGGCGTAAAGGCCCGCAAACAGCTTGCCCGCGTCGGTGGTCATGACACCCGCAGGCCCCATGCCGCCCAAAATCATGGCGGCGTTGAAAAAGGCATCGATCCACGGCATCCCTTCAAAAACATGATACCCTACCATCCCCACCAACAGGGACGCCAGCATCAAAACAACCGTCAGCCCCCCCCAAACGGCCAAGCGGCCCAAAAAGGCTTTGCGCGATAAAACCGGTTTATGCAGGGGCTCTAGGATGGTTTTCATAACAGACGGGGAACGTTTTTTAAAACCCTAGTGGAATTTTAAAAAAGCGCAAGGGCCCGCTCCAGCGTCAGGGCGTCAAAATCGGTGCCATCGTTCTGTTTTGTCTTGCGTTATGTGGGACATTGTGCTACTTAAAATTATTTCCGTGTCATTGCGAGCGCAGCGAAGCAATCCAGAAATGCCGCCGTTAGAAAGATTGGATTGCCACGCCTCCTCCAGAGGCTCACAATGACGATGGGCGTACGTCCTAATGACTTTTACGACGAAAACAATCCCGTTTTTCTGATCACAGCCTATGCCAAAGCCGAGCAGGACGATTTAAGACCTCAAGAAAAAGCTCTTTTGACCAAAGCCCTAGAGAGCATCAAAGCCGATTTCAAAACGAAAGGAACAAAACCATGACCCAAAATCACGAACCCCTCAGCCCTTTGGCCCAAAGCATTTTACGGGGGCTGGAGGATGTGGCGGCCTACGCGCGGGGTGACCACAGCCGCGTTCGGATCACGCGGGTGCCCCCCCCCGTGGACATCAAAGCCATCCGGCAAAGAACAGGCCAAAATCAAAAAACCTTTGCCGAAACCTATCACATCAACACGGAAACCCTGCGCAGCTGGGAACAGGGAAAACGCACACCCCCTGATTACGCGGTGGCGTATTTGAAATTGATCGAAAAAAACCCAAACACCATCAGGGACATGCTGACGTCATAGGCCCGCCTTTAAAAAAGCGCAAGGGCCCGCTCCAGCGTCAGGGCGTCAAAATCCGTGCCCTTGGGGGCGGTGATATAGCGTTTGCCGTGGTAAAGGCGGATGCCAAAGCGGGAGCGTTTGGCCACGATGGGCTTTTTGTCTTTGGGGTGGGGGCCCAGTTCCCGCGTGTTGGCGGCGGTTTTTTCGGCGGCCTTTTGGATCAGATCCAATGCCTCGGGCAGGGTGATGGTGTAAAGGTCCATGGCCTTGGGGATGGACACAAATTGCTTTCCATGACGCAGATAGGGGCCAAAGCGGCCAATGTTGGCCTGAATGACCTCCCCCGTTTGGGGATCCACCCCCACATCGCGGGGCAGGCGCAGGGCCAGCAGGGCCGCATCCAACGTCACTGTTTCCGGCGTAACCTTGGCGGGTAAGGGGGCACGTTTGGGCTTGGTTTCGGTGCTATCCTCCCCCAACTGCACATAGGGGCCGTAGGGGCCGCGTTTTAACCGCACCGTCAATCCCGTGGCGGGGTCTTCGCCCAACGTGCGCTCGCCGTCGGCGGCAGCCTCGGCCCCCGCAATGCCCCCAAAGGCAGGGCGGGTATAGCGGCATTCTGGATACCGATTGCATCCAATAAACGCACTGGTTTTCCCCAATTTCAGGGACAACGTGCCCGTTCCACACGATGGACAGGCGCGGTTCAGTGCGCCTGATTCATCTTTGGGAAACAAAATATGCCCCAAATCCCCGCTGAGTTCATCAATAATATCTGAAATTTTCAGGGCCAGAGCCTCATCCGTTTGCCCCTTGAAATCCCGCCAGAAATCGTAAATCACGTTTTTCCACGGCAAATCCCCGCTGGAAATGGTGTCCAGTTGGTCCTCTAGCCCCGCTGTAAAGTCCTTGTCCACATATTTGGCAAAGTGATGTTTCAGGAAACTGATGACCAAACGCCCGCGATCCTCGGGAATCAGGCGTTTAGATTCCAAACGCACATACTCGCGGTCCTTCAAAACCTGCAGAATGGAGGCATAGGTGGACGGGCGGCCAATGCCCAATTCTTCCATTTTTTTCACCAAACTGGCCTCGGAATAACGCGGCGGCGGCTCGGTGGTGTGGTCCTCTTCATCGATGGAGGCAGGGGTGACCGCCTCAGCAACCCGTAGAGGCGGCAGGTTGGCGGTGTCATCATCATCGCCCTGTTCGTCGCGGCCCTCTTGATAGACTTTCAAAAACCCATCAAAGACTAAGGTTTGGCCCTGCGCCCCGAAAACGTGGGCCCCGTGATCGGATGTGACATCCACCTGAACCTGATCAAACACCGCCGATGCCGTTTGACAGGCCACCATGCGCTGCCAGATCAGGGTATAGAGGGCGTGTTCCTCAGAGCTCAGCTTGCCGCGCACGCTATCTGGCGTGCGGGACACGGCGGTGGGGCGGATGGCTTCGTGGGCTTCTTGGGCGTTTTTGGCTTTGCTGGTATAGGCGCGGGCCGATTTGGGCAGATAGCTTTCCCCCATGTGTTTTTCAATATAGGCGCGGGCTTGACCAATGGCCTCCCCCGATAACTGCGTGCCGTCGGTTCGCATATAGGTGATTAACCCCACCGT
>CANGYP010000058.1 GCA_947458235.1 Alphaproteobacteria bacterium | reverse complement strand
CACGTTTTTGGATCCCTTTGTGGATATGCTTTTGGTGGGGGATTCTTTGGCCATGGTTTTGTATGGACAAAACAGCACATTAAACGTTTCCATTGAAACCATGATTGCCCATGGCAAAGCGGTGGTGCGGGGATCGCATAAGGCGCTAGTGGTGGTGGATATGCCCTTTGGCAGCTATGAAGCCAGCCCAACGCAAGCCTTTGAAAACGCGGCGCGAATCCTATCGGAAACGGGGGCAGGGGCGGTTAAGCTTGAGGGGCATGGGGAAATGGCCGAAACTGTCGCTTTTCTGGTAGCGCGGGGAATTCCTGTGATGGGGCACGTGGGGCTGCGCCCTCAACACGTCAACACCATGGGGGGCTTGCGGATTCAGGGAAAGAACGACGATGCCGCTCGTGCCATTGCCAAGGGGGCCTCTGCCTTAGCCCAAGCCGGTTGTTTTGCCGTGGTGGTGGAGGGGATTCCGGAAACCCTCGCCGATCACATCACCGCCACCCTCCCCGTGCCCACCATTGGCATTGGGGCCTCAGGGCGGTGCGATGGTCAGGTTTTGGTGACGGAGGATATGCTGGGTCTTTTTCCTGATTTTAAGCCTGTATTTGCAAAAGAATATAAAAACTTAAGCGTTGATATTAAATCTGTGGCTGAAAAATACGCCAACGCGGTCCGATCGGGCCAATTTGATCCCAAACAAGGGTAAGGCGAACAGTATGCCCATAATCCGTGGCCTTTTGTTTCATAGCTTTTTGGTGGTTTGGACCTTGCTTTGGGGGCTTGTGTCTTTGCCCCTATATGCGTTTCCTAAGGTTTTGCCTTGGGTTCAACGGCTTTGGTCTTGGGGGGCTTTGCAGTGTTTGAAATATGCTGCGGGTTTGGATTATCGCATTCAGGATCCTGATGGGGTTTTGATCAACCGACCCTCCCCTGTTTTGTTTGTGTCCCGTCATCATTCCGCATGGGAAACCATGGCCTATAACGTTCTTTTGTCCCCCAAGCCCACGTTGCGGTTTGTATTGAAAACAGAACTGCTCTCTTTGCCGTTTTTCGGGTGGTATTTGCGCCGCGTGGGTATGATTGCCCTGAATCGCCGTCAGGGGGCAGAGGCACTGCGTCTTTTGAAAACAAAGGTCAAAGACGCCATCAAAAACGGCCATGATATCGTGATGTACCCTGAGGGAACCCGCACAGATGTGGGCAGCCCCCCAGTCCTGCAACGCGGTATCATTGCGGCTTACGAGGCCGCAGAGGTACCCGTCATTCCCATCACTCTAGATTCTGGTCGCTTTTGGCCCAGAAACAGCCTGAAAAAGCACCCTGGAACCATCACCGTGCGCCTTCACAGCGTCATCCCCCCTCAATTACCAAGGGATGTGTTTTGGGAGAGAATTCAACAAGCATTAGGGCGTGTCATTATTTAAGCGAGAAAGATGGATTTTTCTGGATGCTGAGGCGAGAAACTGGCAAAAAATGGTCGATATACTGGACGTATATTGACTGTTTTTTGGCAGGATTCGCAGCCCAGCATACGGGAAAAGCCGCTTTTAAGCAAATGATGACACGCCCTAAGTAAAAACCTCACCTAGAGCCCCGCCCAGCGCCACCATCTCTGTGTCTTGAATATAAAGGGCCTGTAGGTGTCGCAGCGTGCTGAGGGCATAATCCAAATTGGGGCCCGATTGACCGTGGGCGGTTTGGATGATGCGAGCTTGTTCGGCCAAGGGCAGCATGGCAACGTATTGTTCATGGGCAGGATTGACAGTAAAACACAACGCCTTCACCGTTTCAGGGCCCCCGTTTAACACCACAGGCAAAATCTGGGGTAAATAAGCGTTCGTGATCATTTCACGGTTCCAGACGGCCTCAAAAATAGGATAGGCATGCTCTTCGGGCAGTTTATAGGCAATGCCATCACAAAAGCCGCCCTGATCCAGCGATAACACCAAACCAGGGTTATCTTTTGTGCCCCGATACACCACAGACGCCATGCAGAAACTGCGATGATAGCCGCTCAGACGGGCGGTCTCTTTCCGGACATAGGGAAAGGGGAAATCCCACATCAACGAGCCATAGGCAAAGATCCAGCATTGCGTAGGGCTGATGAAATAATCGTTTTTGTTCAGCATCCCATTATTATAGACACCGCCAAAGGGAAGGGGCAAGAAAAATTCTGTTTCCAAAAAAGCTTGCCCTCAAAACTCTGAACTCTACCGCCCCGAAGACCGACGTCGTCCCCCGCCAAAACTGCGGGTGCCTTGGCCATGGGCGCTGTGGCCTTCACGACGTTGGCCGTATCCGCCGCCGCCACCACCGCTGCGACGTCCACCGCCACCATAGCCACCACCACCCGAGCGTGTACGCATGCTGCGGGGAAAGGGTTCTGGGTCGCTATTGTTGGCGTTGGGGTCCATCAATTTTTGAATGGCCCGCCACTTGCCTTTGTCACTGGGGGCGACCATACACAGGGCTGATCCTGTGGTGCCAGCGCGTCCTGTGCGCCCGATGCGGTGGATGTAATCCTCAGCACACTGGGGTAGATCGTAATTGATAACATGGGCAATGTGGGGAATATCCAGCCCCCGCGCCGCCACATCTGTGGCCACCATCACCGTGTAATCCTGCCGACGAAAGGATTGAATGACGCGATCCCGATGATTTTGCCGCAAATCCCCGTGCAAAGCCCCTGCGCGGTGGTTGGCCGCTTTGAGTTTATCCGCCAGATGCTCCGCGCCGCGTTTGGTGTTCACAAACACGATGACGGAACCGTCACGACGTTCCAGCTCGCCCAGCAGGTGATCATATTTTTCATGTTCCTGCATAAAGGCACTGTCTTGATCCACCGTCAGGGCGGGTTTCATGCTGGAGCCAATGGCAATACGCTCAGGCTTAATCAAATAGGTCTGCGCCACCTTTTCAATCGTTTTGGATAACGTGGCCGAAAACAACAGGGTTTGCCGCGGGCTTTGCATGACACCCACAATGGCCTGTAAATCCTTCCCAAACCCCATATCCAGCATACGATCCGTTTCATCCAACACCAGAAACGATGCCTGATCCAGCGATAGGGTGCCCCGCCGCAAATGATCATGAATGCGCCCAGGGGTGCCCACGATCAAACGGGGACGGGCCCGCAACTGGGCCATTTGCTTGCCCATGGATTCCCCACCAATCAACAGGGCGCTGCGCAAGCCCTGAATATCTCTGAGCAGGGGCTTCACAGAGGCCAACACCTGCGCCGCCAATTCCCGCGTGGGGGCCAAAACCAAGGCATGGGCCGTAGGATTGTGCATCAAATACGTCACCATAGGCAGCGCAAAGGCCAAGGTTTTCCCCGTCCCCGTTTGGGCTGTGCCCAAAACATCCCGCCCCCCCAGTGCTAAGGGAATCACGGCCTGTTGAATGGGGGTGGGGGTTATGAGATCAAGAGCTTGCAGGTTTTTGTGCAGAACAGAAGGAAGATCAAAATCAGAAAACTGTGTCATAATAAGGGTTCTTTCGCGAAGGGAAACATAAAAAAACCGCCCTTTTTCCGTCGTTCATGCTTTATTGTGGGCAAATGCTGATGACTATTCAGCCAAAGATCAGGGACGCTTGAGCCCCTCTTCTTCCCCAACACTGACGTTCAAAGCACCCATACGGAAAGCGAAAAGGCTTTTTTATCAAAGCCACAGGCCGCACCAGCGCATCGAAACCTCTTTCACGTTCAGCACCAGCGAACATAAAAGGGAACATTGTGCCCCATCAGACGCAAGCGCAAAAATAAAAAGACTAAAGAATGAGGGTGGCCTTTTGGAACAAAAGAACACCCCCGAATGAAAACATTAAAGCGGTGATATCAAGAAAAAAACTACTCGTTCAGCAGTTTCAGATTAACGGCAGAGGTTTTGCCTTTGTTCGTGGCCAGTTCGTATTCCACGCGCTGTCCATCGGGCAGGCTGTTCAGACCAGCACGCTCCAGCGCGGTCATATGAACAAAAACATCCTTATCCTCACCATCGGGGCGGATAAAGCCATATCCTTTGGTGGGGTTAAACCATTTTACAGTACCTTTAGCCATAACAGATCCTTTCATCGCTTGGCATGTTGTGGGAAAAAATCCCAGAGAGAGTGAAACCTAAACCAGTCAACGCGCCAGCAATGTAACGTGCTGTTTATACGACACCACAGCGGAGTGTTAGTGGGTAGAAGGTAACTAAGAAGGATGGTATCATAATTCCCATCAAAGTCAATCCCAAGGATCCATAAAATGC
This sequence comes from Alphaproteobacteria bacterium, assembly GCA_947458235.1. Classification (GTDB taxonomy): domain Bacteria; phylum Pseudomonadota; class Alphaproteobacteria; order JAJTHO01; family CANGYM01; genus CANGYM01. The sequence continues at coordinate 4,407 of CANGYP010000058.1, read as the reverse complement.
AGATTCTTTCTACAGGCCTCGATGTTGATTTGTTCCTGAAGACAATTCAGGGCAAAACCTTGGCTTTGGTCCCCACCATGGGGGCACTGCATGATGGACATCTAGCCCTTGTGCGCCATGCCCAGATGCTGGCGGATGCGGTGATTGTGACGATTTTTGTAAATCCTTTGCAATTTGGTCCCGCAGAAGACTTTGATCGCTATCCCCGCACGCTGCATCAGGACCTCAGTGCCCTTCGCCCCCTTGGTATTGCGGCTGTTTACGCGCCAGAGGCTTTGGATATGTATCCCGATGGGGTACCCCTAACCCGTATCCATAACCCCATCATGGGGTCTGTGTTGTGTGGCGCCCACAGGTTAGGGCATTTTGATGGTGTGTTGACGGTGGTGATGAAGCTGTATCAGCGCTTTCGCCCCCACGTCATGGTGTTTGGGGAAAAGGATTATCAGCAATACCTGATGATTCACACCATGATGCGGGATTTGGATGTGCCCGCTCACATTGCCAGTCTGCCAACCCAACGGGCAAAGGATGGTCTGGCCCTGTCATCCCGCAACGCCTATTTGACGCAAGATCAGCGGGCCATTGCACCCCACCTGTATCAAACCTTGCGCCAATTAAAAGACGCTCTGATCCTGAACCCCAACGATGTCAAAAGTCTTCTTGATCATGGCTGCCAACGCTTACACCAAGAAGGCTTTGAGAAGGTTGAGTATTTAGAAGCCCTCACGCTGAAGGATCTTTCCCCATGGCAGGGACCTCAAACCCCTGGGCGCCTGTTCGTCGCTGCCCATCTGGGGGGGGTGCGTCTGATTGATAACATTGCAATTTAGTCGATATACTGGCCGTATGTTGACTGTTTTTTGGCAGAATTCACAGCCCAGCATACGGGAAAAGCGGCTTTTGAGCAAATGATGACACGCCCTAGCTATGGCCCTCTGCCTGCTTTACGGGCAGAACACTCTGAATAAACAGCTCGCGCTTGTGGCGGTCGCTAATTTCAGCGGGGGCATTCATCATCAGGTCTTCGGCACGTTGGGTCATGGGGAAGGCAATAACCTCACGGATGTTTTCTGATCCCGCCAGTAACATCACCATGCGGTCAATGCCAGGGGCAGCCCCACCGTGGGGGGGGGCGCCGTAACGAAAGGCCTCCATCAAGGCGGGAAAGTGGGATTCCACGTGCTTGGCTTCGTAACCAGCAATTTCAAAGGCCCGCATCATAATATCACGGCGATGGTTACGGATAGCCCCGCTGCACAGTTCAATCCCGTTGCACACGATGTCGTATTGGTAGGCTTTGACGCTGAGGGGGTCTTGGGTGTTCAACGCCTCCAACCCGCCCTGCGGCATGGAAAAGGGATTGTGACTAAAGGCAATCCCGCCAACTTTAGGGTCGTATTCAAACATGGGATAATCCACCACCCAGCAAAAGGCAAAATGATTGTCCTGCACCAAACCCAAATCTTCACTGATTTTCATCCGCGCCCGCGCCACGAAGGGAGGGATATCCTCGGCCCGTCCGCACGCAAAAAACACTGCATCGCCGTCTTTTAAAGCAGCGATGGTTTTCAGGGATTCTAAACGCGCCGCATCCAGATTCTTGGCAATGGGGCCTTTGGCCTCGCCGCCTTCAAAAATCACATAACCCAAACCACCAGCCCCTTCGGCGCGGGCCCATGCGTTCAGGTCATCATAAAACTTGCGGGATTGGCTGGCTGCACTGGGGGCGGGAATGGCCCGCACCACATCACCCGCAGCGATGCGATTGGCAAACAGCTGAAACCCACTGCCAGCAAACACCTCTGTTGCATCGCAACATAAAATGGGACTGCGGAGATCTGGCTTGTCACAGCCATACTGTAGCAGGGCCTGATCATAGGGGATACGGGGAAAGGGCAGGGGGCTGACGGTTCTGTCACCCGCAAAGGTGGTAAACAGGTGATGCAAAACGGGCTCTAGGGTGGCGAAGACCTCTTCTTGGGTCACAAAGCTCATCTCGAGGTCCAGCTGGTAAAACTCCCCAGGGGAGCGATCGGCGCGGCTGTCCTCATCCCGAAAGCAGGGGGCGATTTGGAAATACTTATCAAAGCCCGCCACCATAAACAGCTGTTTGAACATTTGGGGGGCTTGGGGCAGGGCGTAAAACTTGCCTGGATGTTGGCGGCTGGGCACCACATAATCCCGCGCCCCCTCTGGCGAAGAGGCCGTCAAAATTGGGGTTTGCAATTCCAAAAATCCACGGGCCAGCATGGATTGCCGCAGCGTTTGAATGATGTTGCTGCGCAGCACAATGTTATTGTGCACCCCTTCGCGCCGCAAATCCAAATACCGGTGACGCAGACGCAATTCCTCGGATGTGTCCACATCGCTGTTGATGGGAAAGGGCAGGGTGTCAGCCTCGGACAACACCGTCATGGTGTGCAGGGCAATTTCAATGTGTCCAGTGGGAATTTTTGGATTCACCGTTTCGGGCGTGCGGGCCACCACTGTGCCCTCAACCTGAATCACGCTTTCTAAACGCACGGCATCGGCCACGACAAAGGCGGGGTGATCGCTGCGCACCACAACTTGGGTCACGCCGTAATGATCGCGCACATCCACAAACAATAGATTGCCGTGATCCCGCTTGCGATGCACCCACCCCGCCAAACGAACAGTTTGGTCCACATTTTTAAGGGTCAGGGCGTCACAGGCGTGACTGCGATAGGCATTGGCAAGAATCATAAAGACGGATGTACCAGACTCCTGCTACGGGGTCAAGGCGACGGTTTTATATAGAAAATAATTTCTATTGACTTTGTTTTATTTATACTGCACCATGCCTATATGATTTAACCTTAAAGGAGTTTTTTATGGGTAAGCAGTCTTTAGATCAGTTCATTGAGAAAAACACCACACGGGCGTTTTCCCAAAGGGCAATGGATGACGATGTGTCTGTGTATGGACCTGAAAAGGATTCTGGGGGTCCCGCCGTCCACACCCTCCCCCAACCCACCCTGATGTCCATCGCGCTGCAATACAGCCTTGATCTTTATGACCTGAAGCTGGCCATCTTGATTTCTGAGGAAGTCGGCCGGTACGAACCCGAAAACAAATTGCAAATTTTAGCAGAAACGCTGGAAACCCTGATCGGCCTGACCCCCAAGGATAGTCATCGGGTGGCGGGTTGGGTTTATGGGGGTTAAAAAAATTTACAGAAAGGTTCACAGTTCATGACACAATCAACAATCTTCATCGTGCGTCACCCCACAACATTTGGCAGTTCTCTGGCGTCCTTACGGACCCTATATGGACAACGTCCAGAACTTTTTCAAACAAACAAATACTTAAATGGCATTTTGGATAATCGGGATTTTTCAGGTCATTCTCGTGATCCCAATCAAAAACTTTCAAGAAACTATTTGGTTGATCCCTTGGCAGATATCCAAATTGAATTTATATCTCAACTTTTGCAAACAATTCAAAATCCTGCTTATTTTATCGATCGCGAAATAAAAAATGACGAAAGCGCAGCACACCTCGTCAAGACAGTTGAACTGTTGTTCAAAAAAATACAACCAGACAGCCCCGAGGAAAGTATCTGGAACATCTTTCAGGATATCGATTCAGGTTTATATCCAAGGGATGATAAACCGCAAGGACGAAATGCCGATATATCTCCCGTTCTAAAGGTGTTACGTGAAACAAATCAAACACCCATTTATATTGCTCGCTACGAAGAATATAGTCGATTTTTAGAGGCCCTAAAAAACATCCATCCTGATCTTGCATTTTTATTAAATCCTGTCAGTGCCCAGCCAAACATTGTGGGACAAGAGTTAGCAAGAAAAGTACGATCAACAAGCCCTTTTATCGAAGGAAGCGTTTTGGAAATACCCATCAAAATCACGAATGATGGTATTCAACCGATTGTCGATCAAGTAAAAATCCATGCCCGAACTCATTTGCCGCTTACGTTTTGGACCCCAAACCCCGAGGACCCAAACATAACCACACAAGAAACAATTCCTCCAGAGGAGGTATCACTTTTGTACTATGCAAAACTTTATGCACAACAAACCCCCAACACCCAGTAACCCCACAACCAAAAAATGCACCACATTGGGGGGCTTTCAAAACCTTACGGGAAATGAGATTTACCGTTTAACGGTTGTCCAGATTCAACCCACCCCATGCGCTGCATCTGATAAACGGTGCGGCGCATGGCCCGATGGCTGCCCTATTCGACTCAATGCCCTGTGGCGGGGGCAGCAGGGCCAGAAACAACACCCGTGACGCCCCATACTGACCAAGGCTTGGGGGCCGATATACCCCTGACGCATCCCCGCAGGGCAGGCAACAGGGGAAAATCCATATAGGGTGGGTCCATGAATACATAATCCATGAATACATAATCAAAGAGCT
>CANGYP010000057.1 GCA_947458235.1 Alphaproteobacteria bacterium | reverse complement strand
TACCCTTTCGAAAAACCGTGGACACTCTCCTTTTTTCTTTCTTCACTTACGGCCTGCGAACCCTCGCAGACGCCTTCAAAAATACCCCCCATGCCATCAATAACCCACTGATCCTCAATGGGGTTTATGAAAGTGTACGGTAGTGAGGTCTGTATGTTGCCGAGGGGTGAGTCGCGAAACGGTGGTTGATTCCTCGGATCGTCTGGATCGTCTGGATTTAGGGGTAACTTTGGTGGGGCCTCGCGATAACTGCGTCGCCACCTTTGCACTTGGGCCGTGCCATATCCCTTCACCACTTCTTCCTTACAACGACCCGTCAAATCACCATAATATCGCTCAACAAAGTTAATGTCCTCTCGAGGTTCCAAAGAAAGGCCTAGGTGTTCAAGAACAATCGCGCAAGTTTCTTTTGCCCGCTTCAAGGGAGATACAAACACCTCTGAATGTGCGAAGTCTAAGCCCGAATAACGCAATATTGACCCTGCCTTTCTAGCTTCCTCTCGACCTTTATCAGTAAGATCTACATTAACCCAACCCGTAAAACGGTTTTCCGCATTCCAAAGACTTTGACCATGACGAATAAGGATGAGGGGCCCCATAGAGATATACTTTCGTTATCGTTTAAAAAATTTTCATGGCCCCTACAATACAACGACCCTACCATAAATCAATATCCAAAATGTCATCAACACCCCCCCCTTATCCTTTCAGGGGCAACAGGTTTCGCGCCGCGTGAAACAGCAGGGGGTTCAGGGCGATGGCCAATTTCCCAGCCGAACGCTACATAAGTCATATAATGAACAATGTTACATATATAAAAGCCATCCCCATAATCCAGATGCACCATTCTTCTCGGGAGAGCTTAAGAAAAGGCCCTGCTCCAGTCAGTATAAAAAGGGCAAATGCAATCAAATAATGCTCGACCACTGGGGATGCCTCTTGAACCTAGACCATGCCTACCATCCTAACACAACACCCTCCACAGGGGAATCAAAAGCGCATTCTGTATGAGCTCACCCCCCTGCTGAGGTTTTCTTATTTGACATAATATACATTATAGGACTTTTATTAACCTCCAATTTGGCTAATCGTTCCCGCACCACCAACGATGGAATAATAAGCCCTCAACGTCACACCGTTCCTAAAATTATCAACCTGCTCAGCCAAAGTCAAAGAGCCATCGGTGGGACTTCCATCCAATGCCCCTGCGTAACGATGAGGCGGAATATAGTATTTTTCGCCATCTCCTGGCAGCCAAAGGTTACTTGTCGTGTTGAAAGCATCAGCCACTGTTCCATCGGGGATTTTTTCTAACATTCCGTTCTTTAAGATAAAATACGGAGTCGCAACCCGTCCTTGCACCGCATTAGAGGCCACAGACCAAAGATTACTGAAAGCATCGGACCAATTTTCACCTTTTTTATTGGGCGGTGTAATAATTACGGGAATAACAAAAGTGGTTCCCTCTGAAAGTTCTCTCGTATCAGAGCCATCTTGGCACCATACCTCGGTAGTATTTTTAGTATTTCGTAAAAATAAATTAACTTTGGGGCCCTCATAGTAAAAACCAGGAGGGGTCCCAAGGCCGCTTATGCTCCTTTCAATGCGAATTCCTGGGGAATGCAAAACTTTACCGCCTGATGATTGTAAAACCAGTGCCTGTGACAATTCATATAATTTTTGGATCTCTGACATAATTTTCTCTCCTGAAAGTTTGTTCCATAGACACCACACTAACATTGATTCTATCTTTCTTTATGTATCAAATGTCACAAAAAGCTTGTTTTCGTAAGATTCCCAATCCGTAACCAGCATATCCAAGTCCACAGTCAACACTGCGGCCGCGCGGCGCAAAACGGTGACAGATCCCCTTTTTTTGCCCGATTCGATTTCAGCCAAATAAGAACGAGAGATGCCCATACGCGCCGCCAGAGCCCGCTGCGTCAGGCCCCGATGGGTCCGATACACCCTAACAGGCGATGCGCCGTCAACGATGCTTTTGATCAGTGCAGCAGGAAAAAACTCTTCGTCTCGTTTTTTGGCATCATCATAAAGGGAAATGTCTTGGGAAACCTGCATACCTTTCATTCCTCCGCCACACCCACATAATCCCGCAAAACAGAGCAAATCACGCTCTGGGGGGAAGAGCGACGTTCGGCGGCTTCTTTTTTTAAACAATCCCAAAGGGGGGCTTCCAGCGTTAACGTCAAACGCACCTTGAAACTCCTTTGGGGGGGATAGGCAAGCTGATCTGTCCTTGGAAAATCAGGAACAACCTCCCCCACCACCATGGGCTCATCCGTGTAGATGAATGGGTTTTTTCATATAACCCTCAAACATTAAACAAAAAATGCATAACATCCCCATCGTGGACAACATAGCCTTTGCCTTCGGTGCGGAGTTTTCCTGCGTCGCGGGCGGCGGCTTCGCCCTTGCATAGAATATAGTCGTTATAGGCGATGGTTTCGGCGCGGATGAACCCTTTTTCAAAATCGGTGTGGATTTTTCCGGCGGCTTCGGGGGCTGTGGCGCCGCGATGCACGGTCCATGCACGGGTTTCCTTCGGCCCCACCGTGAAAAACGTCATCAGGCCCAGCAAATCGTAACTGGCCCGAATCAGACGGCTCAGGCCTGATTCGGACAGGCCCAGCTCGGTGAGGAAAACCTCTTTTTCGTCCTCGGGCAGCTGGGCGATTTCGGATTCAATGGCGGCGGCAATCATCACCACCCCACTGCCCTGCCCTGCTGCAAAGTGTTGCACTTTTGCCACAAAGGCATTGCCTGTGGTGGCCTCGGCCTCCCCCACGTTGGCCACGTACAAAACGGGCTTGCCTGTAATCATCTGTAAATCATGGAAAAAAGATGTTTTTTTCATGTCCTCTGGCAGGGTGCGGGCGGGCTTGCCCTGCCCCAACGCCGCCAAGACAGCGGAGAGAACCGCCTCTGCCTCCTTGGCGTCTTTGTCCCCTGATTTGGCCAGTTTGGCGATTTTCACCTGCTGTTTGTCCGCGCGTTCTAAATCAGACAGCATCAATTCCGTTTCGATGGTGTCAATGTCCCGCAGGGGATCCACAGAGCCCTCAACATGGGTCACATCCCCGTTTTCGAAACAGCGCACGACGTGGATGATGGCGTCAACCTCGCGGATGTGGCTCAGGAATTGGTTGCCCAGCCCCTCCCCTTTGCTGGCGCCCTTCACCAGCCCCGCGATGTCCACAAAGGTGATTTGCGCGGGGATGATTTTCTGCGACCCCGCCAGCTGGGCCAACGCCGCCAGCCGACTGTCCGGCACCCCCACTTTGCCCTGATTGGGCTCGATGGTGCAAAAGGGGTAATTGGCCGCCTCCGCCGCCTGTGTCTGGGTTAAGGCATTAAAAAGCGTTGATTTTCCCACATTGGGCAGGCCGACGATGCCGAGTTTCATAACAATACACCTATAATCATTCAAAAAAGGACGCCCCTTATACCACAGACCGCCCGCATAATCATCCCGATCATGACCCTTTAAAAATTTTCTGTATTTTTTTCTTGACTGCGCTGCGCTGCGCTGCGCTGCCAGTATGGTGGGGCACTATCCCTCATGCTGTCAAGCATGTAAACAACCTTGGAAACAGTACCAGATACAGTACAAGCTATCGTTGTGAATCTGACCCTCCCAAAGGATCCTGTCACAGGACCACCCATAAAGGGTCTCTACGTACCGACCTATGAGATGTTCGTATGGCCCGAGAAATCACGTCTCGGCCCAGAACAAGTAATCGTCCTCTCGGAGAGCGATGTAATCGCCCTAGGAGTGCAAATAACAATCCTAAGTCGGGTCTCAATACAAAAAGATTACGTGAAAACGTGCTTAGACCTTCTGGCGGCCCAAACCGCCAGTCAGGATGCTATCGTCCGCGATAGAAGCATCGCCTAGCGTCGTCTAATAGTTTAACCCAAAAGCCGTCCCCCCTCGGGACGGTTTTTTTTCATTGCGGCCCACCAAAAAAACGCCCTAAAATGCTTGCGGTAATGGCTTTGGGGGTTAAGCCAAAGTGTTCGTAGGCCTCTGGGGCGGGGGCGGATATGCCAAAATCCTCAATCCCCACAATCAACCCCTCGGGGCCCACCAAACGATACCACGACAGGGGCGACGCCGCCTCAATGGCCACGATGGGACGGCTTTTGGGGAAAAGAGCCTCTTGATAAGACACACTTTGGGCCCAAAACAATTCCTGTGACGGCATGGACACAACGGTAGCGCCGATAGGCTGATCCTTCTGGGCCAGATGGTGTTGCACAGCGACGGCCAAGGCAACCTCGGATCCTGTGGCGACTAGGGTGATTTGGGGCGGCAGCTCCCCTTCGGAAATCACATAGCCCCCTCGCGCACAGGCATTGATGGACACATCGGCCTGCGCCTGTCTCAGGGTGGGCAAATCCTGACGGCTCAGAGCCAACACACTGGGGGTGTTACGGTTTTTCAGGGCCAATTCCCAGCATTCTAAGGTTTCCACCGCATCCGCAGGACGAAACACATGCACATGGGGAATGGCCCGCAGCGCGGCGAGGTGTTCAATGGGTTGGTGTGTGGGACCATCTTCCCCCAGACCAATAGAATCATGGGTTAAAACATAAATGACCCCCTGCCCCATCAGGGCCGATAAACGCAGGGCGGGGCGCAAATAATCACTGAACACCAAAAACGTTCCGCCGTAGGGGATACCCCCCCCATACAAAGCAAGACCATTCATCATGGCCCCCATAGCATGTTCCCGAACACCATAATGGATATAACGGCCCTGTGGATTATTGCGATCAAAGGATTTTTGGCTCTTGGCGCGGGTGTTGTTGGATCCCGTCAAATCCGCAGATCCCCCCACCAACGCAGGCACCACGGGGGCCAACTGATCCAAAACCAAACCCGAGGCCTTTCGTGTGGCCATAGTGGGGCGCTGTGAAAGCCATTGTTGTTTTTGAATGATCAGAGCCTCTTGGGCCTTTGGGGGCATAGCCGTCTGCAAACGGCTTTTGTGGTCCGCAGGCAAGGCCCGCCAGTGCTCTTCCCAAGCCAAGCGGGCTGATTGTCCACGCACGCCGATGGTGCGCCACGCCGTCAACACATCCTCTGGAATCACAAAGGGATCATGGGGCCAAGAAAGATTCTGCCGCATCTGGGCGATTTCTCCCTGACCTAGAGGGGAACCATGGGTGGCTGCTGTCCCTGCCTTGGTGGGGGCCCCCCAACCGATGGTGGTGCGACAGGCAATAAACGTGGGCTTATCGGATAGCAACGCCTGATCCAGCCCTACCCGTATGGCGGCAGGATCGTGGCCATCAATGGCCAGCGTATGCCAGCCACAGGCACGGAAACGCTCAAGATGGTTATCCGAACAGCTGAGATCCGTATCCCCATCAATAGAAATATGATTATCATCAAACAAAACCGTGAGTTTATTCAGTCCCAAATGGCCCGCAAGGGACAGGGCCTCCTGCCCTACCCCCTCCATCAAACACCCATCGCCTGCCACCACAAAGGTCCGGTGGGCAATGGTCTTTTGGCCCAAGTCTGCACGCATCATCGCCTCAGCAATGGCCATACCCACAGCGTTGCCTAGCCCCTGACCTAGGGGGCCTGTGGTGGTTTCAACACCAAAACCCAAATCATGTTCAGGATGCCCGGGGGTTTTGCTGCCCCGCTGACGAAAGGCTTTCAGTTGATCCAACGTCGCCTCTGGATACCCCAACAAATAAGCCAAACTATAAAGGGCCGCGGACCCATGCCCAGCGGACAAAACAAACCGATCCCGATTGGGCCACGCAGGGCAAGAGGCATCAAAGGAAAGATATTCAGAAAACAAAACCGTCAAAACATCCGCCATGCCCAGCGGCATTCCTGGGTGGCCCGAGGCCGCTTTTTCCACCATATCAACACTCAAAAACCGTAATGCGGTGGCTAGGGAAAGGGTCATAAAAATCTCAAAAAACGGGTTGTTACTTTCGGGTGTTTAAGCACCTTGCGAAGAGACAAAAACTCCCTTATGTATGAAGGTCCAAAACGGACCACACCATACAGAAACACACGGTTTTCGTCAATGACCACGGCCACAGACCTTGACCCTGATGTTGGATTGCCCAAAACAGAGGCCGCCCTCGGGCGTGCCCATCTGGCCCTGCGGGATTTGCAGCGGACACTGGCGGAACGCTTGCTGGCGGAGCAGGAATCCTATCTGGCTCTCGAGCGCGACTATCAAACGCTGAAGGCTGAACGGGACGCCTTGGCGGCCCGTTTAGATCCCGTGGGTGCGACTGCGGCCGCCCCAGAACCTTCCTGCCCACCCAAGCCAGCCTCTGATCCATCGTGGCGGGCTGAGGTGGATCAGGCGTTGGCCTTAGTGGATCAAGCCCTAGACCTATTAGCCCCCGATTTGAAAACCAAGGTGTCCCCATGACGCAAAGTGTTGATGTTGAGGTTGTGATCCACGGCAAGCCCTATACCCTGTCCTGTCAACGGGGCCAAGAAGGCCATTTGCGCAAACTGGCTGAAATCACCGATGAGCGCGTCAATAAACTCTGGCGCCAAGTGGGCAAAAAAATGGTCCTGTCAGAAACCAAACTGCTGGTCATGACCCTGCTGATGCTGGCGGATGAATTATTCGATGCGAAATCAGGGGCCCATGCCAAGGACACTGGCACCGCCCCCCCTGCCCCCAGCCCCGCCCATGACCCATCGGCAGAGGATGAGCATTACGCAAACAAAATCCAATCCATCACCGACAAAATCGCGACGATCTCTCATAAATTAGCCGTGCCATCGACGTAAAATAAACGCAAAATAATGAAAAAATGTTTACAATCCGCTTTTCTTTTGTCAGAGTGGTTGGATTCTTTTTAGGATAAATCATTATGATACTTTTTGCCCCCCCCCGCAATAATGCCACCAGCCCTTGTTCAGATTGCGCAGAGCGCAGCACGAGTGTGTCCATCTAGCATACCACCACAACAATCCCATGAATCAAGCCAAAAATCACAAGCTGTTGATTTAATGTTCAAAATCGGCTGCGCCTTTAAAACCAATGATCCCATCGAAGACAAAACAGATCAATCACAGAGCACGCATCTAAGTCTTTATAATTTAATAGACATTACATTTCCAAGCCCTCCCGATCAAAACATCAGCATTGCAGCCCACCCTATTATTCTTAGGACCATCAAAACCACCCTGAACCAAAAAAATGCAGGTCCTGTTATCGATGGGGAACAAGTTCGGGGGCTCAACCAAGAAATTATATTAACCCCAAAACAATTGCAAACGTTACTCGAAAACAGCAACCTTCTCATGAAGAATTTGGAAGAAACACTTCAAAAAGCGAGGGAACAAAGCTCTTCAGCACCAACCCTACCAGAAAGGGGTAAAAGAAGAAGATTTCATACAATTTGCTTCTGCTTATGTTAAACAGTCCCGCGATCAATAACACCCCCGCACCTCCACCCCCGCGTCCCTTAAAAACCGTTTGGCCTCTGGTATCCCCGTGGTGCGGTCGTGAAAGATGGATGCGGCCAGAACGGCGGCGGCGTGGCCGCTAAGGATACCATCGACCAGATGCTGCAACGTGCCCACCCCGCCCGAGGCAATGACGGGAATCCCCACGCTATCGGCCACCGCGCGGGTGAGCGCTATATCATACCCCGACAAGGTCCCATCACGGTCCATGCTGGTGAGGAGGATTTCCCCCGCGCCCAGACGCTCAACTTGCTGCGCCCACGCCACAACGTCCAGCCCCGTGGGGGTGCGGCCGCCGTGGATGTAGACCTCGTGCCCCCCCTGCCCTGCCCGTTTTCGGGCGTCAATGGCCACCACGATGCACTGATTGCCGAAACGACGGGCGGCCTGTGCGATCACATCTGGATTTTGCACCGCCGCAGTGTTGATGGAGACCTTGTCCGCCCCCGCATTCAACAACGCCCGCACATCCTCCACCGTACGCACACCGCCCCCCACGGTCAGGGGGATGAAACAGGTTTCCGCCGTGCGGGCCACAATGTCCAGCAACGTCCCCCGCCGCTCTACCGAGGCCGTAATATCCAAAAAACACAGCTCATCCGCACCCTGATCGTTGTAATACCGCGCCAGTTCCACGGGATCCCCCGCATCGCGCAGGCCCACAAAGTTCACGCCCTTCACCACGCGGCCGTCTTTGACGTCCAAACAGGGAATGATCCGGCTGGCCAGCATCAGATCTGGCCCGTGATTTTCAGACAGCGGGCCACGTTCACTTGCCCCTCATAAATCGCCCGCCCACAAATCACGCCGTTAATGTTGGGATGGTTCAAATCCACTAGGGCCTGCAGGTCGGCCTCGCTGGACAAACCGCCAGAGGCAATGATGGGAATCTTCACCGCATCCGCCAACTCTGCCGTGGCCTGACGGTTCACCCCCATCCCCATGCCATCGCGGCGAATGTCCGTAAAAATAATGCCGGCCAGCGGCAGCATCTCAAACCCTTTGGCCACGTCCAGTGTCAGGGCCGTGGATTGCTTTTTCCACCCATGGGTGGCCACGCGGCCATCGCGGCTGTCCAGCGCCACCACAATTTTCCCGGGCCAACGGTTCACCACCCGATCAAACACATCGGGATCAATCAGGGCCATGGTGCCCACCACCACACGGGCGGCGCCGGCATCAAACCATTCCTGAACATCACGCAGGGTGCGAATGCCGCCCCCCACCTGTACCGATAATTTTGTGCGGCGCACAATTTCCCGCAT
>CANGYP010000056.1 GCA_947458235.1 Alphaproteobacteria bacterium | reverse complement strand
GAGATGTACAAATGGCGGCACTTGATCGAAAATTTCTTCCAAAAACTCAAACAATACAGAGGCATTGCTACACGTTATGACAAAACCGCCTGCAATTTTTTGGGTGCCATCCACCTCGTCGCCTCGGTTATCTGGCTCAAATGATGACACGCCCTAAAGACCCCTTATATTTTGGGAAACGCTTAGTGGGGAATCTGTCCTCCTTTTACAGGTTTCGCATAGGGGATTATCGTTTGTTGGCTCATATCGACAAAGACAACAAGACTGTTTTAATTGTGGCCATCGGCCACCGCAGAGAGATTTACAAAGACTAACCCCACGCACTACTGCCTACTCACCACTCCCCACTCCCTACTCACCACCCCCTCGCTTGCCATATAAAAATGCGATAGAATGGCCCGCATCGTGAATCAAACCATGGATGCTGAAGATGACGTTTGCTGTGGATACGTTTCGGGCCCCTTTGTGTGTGGCGGGGGGGGATCGGTTGGGATTTTTACAGGGGTTGATGACACAGGCCATCACGCCTCAGCCCGCGCCTGCTTATGGGGCGATTTTGACGCCTCAGGGGCGGGTGATGCATGATGCGTTGATTGTTTACACCCCCGATACGGTGCTGCTGTTTATGGAAAAAGGGCGTCTGGGGGATGCAGTGACGCTGTTGAACCGATACCGCCTGCGGGCCGATGTGACGCTTAGTACGCCGCCACTGGCTTTGTGGCGCTGCCCCGATCTGGGCCCGTCCACGCCGTTTCCCGATCCGCGCCATCCTGCCTTGGGGGGGGTAGGCTGGGGGCCCGATACAGAGACACACCCCGAGGGGGATCTGTCTTGGTACCACCGCGCCCGTTTTCTGCATACCGTGCCCGAGGGTTCTTTGGATATGCCACTGGGGGAGGCTTTGCCGCTGGACTACGGTCTGGACCGCTGCCACGGCATCGCGTGGGACAAGGGGTGCTATATGGGCCAAGAGGTCACCGCCCGCATGCATTACCGCACCTTGGTGAAAAAGCACATGGTCACGGTGGCCCTCCACCATCCCGATAACACCGCCGCCCTGCCCCCTGCCTTTACCGATCTGCGGGATGCAGGTGGCCACATTCAGGGCCTGATGGCCTCCTCCATGGGAACAGGGCAGGGGGCCATGGGGCTGGCCTTGGTGAAAAAAGACACCATATGGCCCCTGTATGGGGATGGGATTGGGGTGGTGAGCAGGGCGTAGGGAGTAGAGAGGGGAGAGTAGAGGCTCTTATTTATTCTCTTGACTGACAGTGGCTTAGAGATACTTTTGCCCTACTCACCACTCACCACGCCCCACTCACCACTCACCCCCCCGACCGTAACCCCTGCAAGATCATGGCACTGATCTGGCTTTGGCTCAGGCCGAAACCAGCATCCCCCCCATCGCCTTGGGGGTCCATCAGGCTTTGGGTGGCCCCCGCTGTGGGCCGCAGAGAGGACAACGACGAAACAATCTGATCCCGCACCTGTTCCCGAACCTCTTGGCGCAACAGGGATTTCATTTGATTTTCAAACAAGCCCTGCACCTCTTGCTGAATCCAGTCGCGGATGCTGTCCCTACCTTGGGACACACGTCCCGTTTTGCGACTGTCGCGGGATGTGGCTTCGGTTAAGTATTTTGGCATAACAATTCTCCTTTGTTTACAAATAATAATATAGTGCTTCCAATTTATTTTCGCCACTGAGCCGAGAACAAGCCTAACGGAGCGATGCCTAGTGAATCTAGGTGAGCGACGCTAGGCGCCGTTCGCAGGCCAGTGCGGGAATAAAGTGGAGGGCACATCTAAAAACCTCAGTTTTTCGTCATTGCGAGGAGCAACGCGACGAAGCAATCTAGGGTTTCCTCGCGCTGAAGCCTTTCTGGATTGCTTCGCTGCGCTCGCAATGACGGTTAATAGAGGTGCCCTTTAAAACGAACGGTGCGCAGGCTGGGACCGTACAGGGGATTTTCTGCATAGCCTTCGGGATTTTCAGCGATTTTTCTAACCAGCGCCAACAGCTCTCGGCGATAAAGGCTAGCTTTTTGGATGCCCCAACGCTGCTTTGAATACGCAATCTCTCGATCCAGTTCTTGCAGAGCCTCTTGGGTGAAAACAAACCGAAACATCAGGCATCCAAGCCATATTTGGTCCTGAAGCCTTCAAACACCTCTTCCCCATCCAACAGGCTTTTTGGGTTTTCCTCGGCCCTTTTAGCCCGCGCCTGCATTTCCAAAAGGGTTTCATGGTCCATCAGCAATGTCCGCAGGGCCTGTTCAATCAGATCATCCGTATCCCGAAACGCCCCTGTGGCCAAAACCACCTGAACATCACGCTGCAAATCGGGGGGAAGGTGAACACGCATCATCTTGGGATACTCTCTGAAACACCTCCCATCCTACCACAGCCCCATAAAAAAATCATGAGGAAATCTCAATTCCCCACTCACCACTCACCACTCACCACATCCCCCGCCCCGACACGCTCCGAAATTTGCGCGACGGAAAACGTCACCGTGTCTGTGGGCAACACCCCATCAACCTGTTGGGCGGGCAGGGTATAGGTATAGCTGGGGCTGCTCACCGTGTCCTGCCGTAGGGGGATACCATTTTTCATCAGGGTGATGCGATAGGATTCCCGCGTTTCCGACAGGGGCATATCCACACCATCCTGCCACGGCAGAAAAGCACGAGAGCGGCGAATCCACGAAAACACACGCTCCCCCGTGGCCAACCGAACACTGTTCAGGTGAACGGGGGACAGGGGGCGCAGGTTTTTGGCCTGCAGCGTTATGGCATTGGCGGTGACTTGGCTCTCGGCGGTGTTGGCGCTGACGGCTTTGACCCACAACGGCTGGCCGATGGCCGATCCGTTCAGGGTTTGGGCCCGCGCCCCCGCACCGTCCAACAGCACAAAACGCTCGCCCAGCGTGTGGGTGGTCATGGCTTTTTCCGTGCCCCGACGCCCGCGCAGCAGGTGTGACAGCTGATACGTCAACGGCCCCACCAGCGTGGCCACGCCAAATTGCAGGATTTCTTCCCCCATAACACACGCGTTGGCCCCTTTCAAAACATCCGCATCGGCGGCGGAGGTCAAGGCGCCATCGTTTAATGTCACCGTCACCACACTGGCATCATCCCAAAAGGCCGTGGGGGCATCTGGGCGGGGCAGGGTGCTTAGGGTCCCGATATAGGCCGAGGTTGTGACCTGATCCACCGGTGCAAAGGCCGCATTGTCCGCAGATTCATACAAAAAGGCCCCTTTCCACCCCTGATCCTGCCCCGTGCGGGACAGCGCGGCGAAATACAGCGGCGTTTGGGTGCTGCCATCATCAAAGGGCCCATCCAAAACCTGCAACAGCGACGCCAAAGCCGGCGAGGGCACCTGTGTTTTCCCCCAACGCGCCCCCACCGCAGTTTGTTGGTAGGTTTCGGGGTCCACACTGACCCCCTCCAGCCGGACAAAGCCCTGCTGAAAAAACGTCCGCGTGATGCGCATCAACCAACTTTGATCGGGCAGGACCAGATTCACCAAATCCCCAGGCTCGATAACCTGATATTTGGGCAACACCGTCAGGACAAAACGAAAACGCTCTTGCCACGTGGTGTCCAGCAGGACATCCGCCCGCTCTTTGGCCTGATCGGGGGACAGGCTCAGGACCGCCTGCAATGTTGTGGATGTGCTGTTGTCCTCCACTTGATACAGCGCACTTTGCACGGCGGGCAGGTGGTCGCTGTCCTTATCAAAATACAGCACATTCACCTGCTGGGGCAGCTGTTCATCGGGAATCCGCGTGATTTTTAAATCCCGCTGCCCCCCGCCGCCCTGTTTGGGTAAAATATCCCTTTCCTGAATCGTCACCACCGATCGCGGCCCACGGGGGGCAAACACCAAGGTCCGATCATGCTCCACCACGTCAAACTGAAACAACGTCTGCAAATGATCCAACACCGTGCGCACACTCTGCCGCTGGCTCAACACCACCCCGCCAATACGCTCTTGCAGGGCCGAAACATCCACCGCATCCGCAGGCATCCCCGCACGATAAAACAAATCCATCATCAAACTGGGTAAATCTGACATCTCTATCTCCTTATTTTTCAATTGATTATAGTGCTTACTGGGCACATCGATTAACCATCTCATCCCCGCGAAAGCGGATCCATGGTGTTGATTTTTATGGATTGGCTCCGCCCACCTTCGGTGTCCCCCTTGCGGGGAAATGACATGAGGGGTTGATCACGGCAAAAAAAAAGCCCTCACTAGGGAGGGCTGGGACGAAAAATGCACTAGCTGCTAGTCGTTGCTATCGAGGTCATATACTACCACATATATGCCTGTTACGCACAATAGCACTAAAAAAGAAAACGCTAAACTCTTTGCTAGCTGGATTTGGTCCAGCAATACGGCCACGCAGGTAAAGCATGCCAAGACAAAGAGGATGACGGGGGGTGTCCAGCTTTGGACACTTTTCCAACGGGAATTTTTTCCTTTCATAAAAGAAGTTGCAAACAACATATAATCAAGTGTAAAAATTACACTACCAACTAAGATTTAGCCTAATATATATATATATATTCGTCAAGCATTTTATTTGATTCATAGGAAATCCAGAAAAGGTGAATCCTATGCGCACCCCAACCCCCGTATCCGATCCCGCAATTCCCCCGTTCGAATTCCAGATTTTCGGCGGCCAGAATTTTTAAGAAACAACCCAGTTTTCCAGTTTTAAACCCGTCACTTTGGAAAAATGCTTTGTGTTGTTGGTGACCAAGATAGCCCCTTCCTGCAGGGCGTGGGCGGCAATCATCAGATCCATGGCCCCGATAAGGGTGCCTCGGGTTTGCAGATCGTGCCGGATTCGGGCATAAAAGGGCGTGATGGCTTCACACCAAGGCAGGACGTTCAAATACGCCAAAAAGTCATCAACAACCCTTTGCGTCAAACGGGGAGAGACCAATTTTTCAACCCCATACCGTAACTCTGCCACCGTCACCACCGATACAAGCACATCATTCATCGGGACAGATTGTAATTTTTCCAGAAAAGACAAGGGCTTGCTACGCAAGATATAGCTGCAGGTATCGGTATCCAAAAGATAGCGCATCCTAAAACAAACCCTGCTCTTCAGGGGGCGCATCTTGACGATCCACCAAAAAAGTCTGGGGCACCGCAGGCGGCGCGGCGAAATAATCGTTCCACGACAGGGGCTTGGGGGATAAAATCACTTTATCGCCCTCTTGTGTGATAAAAACCTCTTTCGTGGAAAAGCGAAAGGCCTTGGGCAAGCGCACGGCTTGGGAACCCCCAGACTGGAACACTTGGGTGATGGTCATGCTTGTCCCTTTTTGTATCTATATTTTGTATACACTACCATAAAGCATGGGGGATGGCAAGGGAATCGTGAATAGATTGTGAAGAGATGCGATAAAGGGTGAATCCTATGCGCACCCCAACCCCCGTATCCGATCCCGCAGTTCCCCCGCCCCAAAGAAGGCGAGTGCTTTTTTATATCGTCTTAAGTGTTTTCGGACGGGTAATCTGCAAATGATTATCCCGTGTGACAACTTTGCGCCCGCTTTCAATTTCCAGTTTTTTGCGGGCATCCCCTGCGATTTTGCCGCCTGCTTGGGCGGCCTGTTTGTTTTCGGTAAAGCCCTGCGCGTCCTGTGAGCGGGCAATTTCGGTGGTGGAGGCCTCGCCCAGCATTGAGAAAATCAACTCTAAATCCGTCATGTTATCGCGGAGGTTTTCACGGGTTAATCCCTTGTGATCTTTGTATTCGCTGGGCGTTAGGCCAAACGTGGCCTTGGAAATTTCCGCCGTTAAAATGGCATATTCCTTTTCGCCGCCCACCCCGCGCTGTTGCCATTCCTCGGTGAGTTCCTCACGCACGGCAATACCGCGCATGCGCTTTTCAATCCATGCATCGCTGTATCCCTTGGCTTTATAAAGGGCGCGGGTGCGCTGGGTGGCCAGCTCAGGGTCTTCAATCTCTTGCACCCGTTCATAGCCGACCTTGGCAAGCCAACGTTTAAAAGGTTCGGCTTTGGGGGAGGGGATGGATTGGATGATGCGGAAGATGGTTTCTGTGCTCGCGCAATCGGTTTCACGCATTTTGCCATCGGGGGCAAGCAGTTTCAACCCGTGACAAAATGTCACGACTTCACTACCTTCTGCGCCTAAGCGTTGCTTTAACTTGCGCCAATACGCACCCGCATCAAGGCTTTGGGTGAGGGCGCTAACGATGTCAACAACCGAAAAATACCATTCGCCATTATGCAGCGTGCGGCGGATGCTCGCGGTTTCGAAAACGATGATTTTGTCTGTGGGGGTCATGGTGTTGGTTCCTTTGTCTTTCTTTGCCATCATGGTTTTTTTGGAATGGTGGTCTTTCTAAGACTTAGCGCACGCCCCCCCCCAAAACCAACAATTTCCTTACTTAAGGGGCCAACGGAGCATAGTTTATTATGAACCCACCATCCCCATCATAGTTTGCCGTGTATTCGTGGCCACATTTAAAAAGTCCCTGTGGCAAAGGATTTTTGGCAAAGGGATTGTGGATGAAATATAACTGGTTCTTGTTTATGTCCTCCCATTCATCCCAAACCAAATCCCCCATATGGGAAGCGTGGTAAAGAACACCACTTATTAGTTCATTGGATTCTTGGAAAAAGTAACCAACGATAGCATTATTTGTATTTAGTCGTTCTTCTTGATAGCCGTACCCTTCTCCTACAGATTGACCGCTATTACGATTAATTTCTATACGATAATCCCCGATAGGAAACAGAGCATGTAGAATATATGGGACTGTATCCCCCATTGACCAACGGGGAAGATCCGCATCCGATACGGCAATGATTTGGATATCATCGTCCTTCACTATATTTTTTTCCTGATATTCTTTAAATTTCACCTTGCCCTTATGATCCAAAACACTTTGATAACGAAGAATAATTTTTTCTTTTGGTGGTTTTCGCGCCCTACCATCGTATATCACATCGGGAACCGTATTTTCCTCCTTCTTGCCTGATGTCGGGGCAACCGCCTCAACCCAGATGGTTTTGCCCTCGTGCTGAAAACAAAAATCTGGACCTGGATTATTTTTCTTTTTTTTAGGGGGCTTTAACGTAAATTGGTGGCTTAAAAAATGGGCAAGGTAGAGTTCCCAGTATCTTCGGTTTGTTTCTCTAGGAAATTTTTCACAAAAATCGTCATCTAAAAAAGACCAATGTTGCCTGTACAAATCCTTCAAACGCTCGAAAATAACAACCTGATTTTCAGATTTTGGCTGTGATAATGCCGCATAAACAGGCGTTGGTTTGCCCTTGAATTGACAATTAAAAAGGCTTTTATTGTTTGGCATAACTCACCCCAACCCCCGTATCCGATCCCGCCCCAGTTCCCTGGGGAATTTTTAACGCACTTCCCCCAAACCAACAATTTCCTTGGGACCGTCGCCCGGGAATTCGGCAATCAGTTTCAGGTTGCCGCCTAGGGCCTCTACCAATTCCCGCACTTTAGAGACAGGCAGATCCCTTTGGCGTTCCCATTTGGAAATCTGAAACTGTTGCGCTCCCATCAGGGTTGCCAGATCAATTTGGGTTTTGTTCAGGGATTTTCGCAAAGTTTGCAGGGTCATTTCCTCGGCAATCAGGTGCTTTGCCCGCTGCGCAATGCGGCTTTTTTGATCGGGGGAGAGTTTTGCAATGATGTGATCAAGATGCACAGCCATGATTATATTCCTTTCGATAAATGACCCGCGAAGCGTTGATCGGCTTTGCGAATCAGGTTTTTATAAAAACGCTGTTGCGATACGCCGCTTTTGTCACCCGCCACCAAAACAATACCTTGACGGTCATAATCAAAAGCAAAGGCCACACGCCAGACCCCACCATCGGCATTAAACCGCAACTCTTTCATATTGTTATACCTTGATCCTTTTAGGGTATCCACATGGGGGCGTCCTAAGCGAGCCCCAAAAACCTTGAGCATTTCCAGATGGGCCAACAATTCCTCCTGCACGATAGAAGGCAGCAAAGCAAACTCTGGAACAAAATCATCCGAAAAGAGTATGTTCCAATTCATGACAGACTATATCATAATAAGAATATATTGAAAAGAGAATAATGCCCCCATGTAAGACCCTCACCCCAACCCCCGTATTTTATCCCGCAGTTCCCCCGCCCGTTCAAATTCCAAATTCTCCGCCGCCGCACGCATTTGTTTTTCCAGATCAATTTTCAGGGCGGCGCGTTCCTGATCACTCAGGATCAGGGATGGGGGGGCTTTGCCTTTGGCTTTTGTGGGGGCGGGCGCGTCGTAGAGGGATTCGGCGATTTTCTTTTGGATGGTTTGGGGGGTGATGCCGTGCTCGGCGTTATAGGCCAACTGTTTTTCGCGGCGGCGGGTGCATTCGTCGATGGCCTCCGTCATGGACTTGGTCATGCGATCGGCGTACAGGATGGCGCGGCCCTCAACATTTCGCGCCGCCCGCCCGATGGTCTGAATCAGGGAGGTTCGGGATCGCAAAAACCCCTCTTTATCCGCATCCAAAATGGCCACCAGGGCGCATTCGGGAATGTCCAGCCCCTCGCGCAGCAGGTTAATCCCAATCAGGATATCAAAAATCCCCAGACGGAGGTCCCGCAGGATTTCAATACGTTCCAGCGTATCCACATCGGCGTGGACATAGCGGCATTTCAGGCCCAGTTCGTTCAAATATCCCGTTAAATCCTCGGCCATTTTTTTGGTCAGGGTGGTGATGAGCACCCGTTGATCTTGGGCCGCGCAGGTGCGGCATTCGGCAATGACATCATCCACCTGATGGGTGGTGGGGCGAATCAGAATGACGGGATCCACCAAACCGGTGGGGCGCACGACTTGCTCCACAAAGACCCCCTGCGCCTGATCCAGTTCCCACTCGGCGGGGGTGGCGGACACAAAAATGGTCTGGGGGCGCAGGGTGTCCCATTCCTCGAACTTCAGGGGGCG
>CANGYP010000055.1 GCA_947458235.1 Alphaproteobacteria bacterium | reverse complement strand
TTTCATCAAAAACAAAGGGCATATCGGCCACCTCTATGTGGCGTTGCTCTAATCGTCCGTGATCCTTGTTAGGGCGTTCGCAGTATTTTTTTTTGAATTAAGGGGTCATCCAAGGCCAGCTCCACGGCTCTTTCACAGATTTTAACACCGCTGATGACCAGAACAGCTACGACCTGATTCCCAAAGGCACGCTCGCCCGCGTGCGCATGACCATCCGCCCTGGGGGCCTGAACGATCCCGCCCAAGGTTGGACAGAGGGCTATGCCACACGCGGCAAAAGCACGGATTCCGTTTATCTGGATGGAAAAGACAGCAGCGGGACTGGAACCGGCAGCGGAAAAGATCCTGCGTCCTTGCCGCCAGCAGAGATAAGAAGGTTTGAGGAAAAAGGGATTTTGCAACGGACGGTAAAAAAAGAGGGAGGACCATCGATGAATAAAAAATTTATATTGAAATCTCTAAAATATCATGTATAATTTTTTTATTTAGGAGCTGCTCATGCCCCCCCCCCCCCTCGCAATGGTTAAGTGCGGATGATGACCTTTTATATAAAGAGTTAAAGAAATTTTGGGATCCTGAGGGCCCCTCTAAAAACCCTAATTCAGGTTTTTCTGGAGCTATGACATTTCTGAATGGCTTATCTGCCCTCACAATGATGGTTAATAGAGGCGCCCCTGAGATTCAGGTTCTTCCGTCAGTTGATCAGGAAGATCCTGAAGATCCTGAAGATCATGATACTTCTCCCATCCAATACACCCGCTTTGATAGGGTTGAAAAAAAATTAGGCATAACAATCCCCCAAGAATTAAGGGAGCCCCTTGCTTCTTATCTGATGCTTATTATCGTCATGGACCCCGTGCAAAACATTGCAGATTCTCAATTTAATTTTTCCGCAGAGAAGGCCAAACTAGTCGGCGAGGCCATTCTGAAAACATTGCGGGCTTTAGGCTACAAAGATGAAGATATTGAAAACCTTGCCTTGGGAGCGGATGGAGCATTTCAGGCTGTCCCTGGTTCTATTCCTCAAGATACAATGAAGTGCATGGGAGATGACATGGATCGCATTCGGAAAATGCTCGCTGCCGATATAAGGGTAAGACATTTAGAATTTTCCTTTAACGCATCCGACTGTGTTATAGCGCAAGCACAGAAGGAACAACTAAAGAAGCAAATAGAATGGAAGCGCGACGATGTACAGCTTGCTTATAGCTTTGTTTTCAGACAGATTCGAGAACAAGGGAAGGAATTAATATCCGAGCTAAAGGATACATTGAAGAACTCTGACAAAATTTCTGGTCCTACTCCCTCCGTAGTGACTAAAATTACAAATGCGCTGGGGATGCGAGACTTTATAGGCTTTCCAAGAACAGATTCAGAAGTTGCTATCGTTGAGTATGCCGTTGCGTTTGCAAAAGAAGAAACCTTAAAAACGATTGAGGCTGGCAAACAAAGAATCATAGATTATTGGGACGATCCTTTATTTCGGTCACCTCAGGGTAAGAAACGATCCATTTCAGACGTTGCCCCTAGGATTGCCGAATTGTTTTGGAAGCAAATTAAATCATTACCAGAAAGTCCAAGCCGAATAGACTATTACGAACTCCTTGAGACGTCGGATATATCGGAACAGCCTGAATTCCAGGACTTGGAGCAAGAATTGATTACCATAGCCATTGAGTGTGATGGCAAAGATCCTACTGATCTCAGGATCCGAGACAATGAAAAGTACGCCCTTTTTCCAACAGAGGTTTTTTCGTCAGTATGCAAGATGATTGAATTCGAGCAGCATCCTGAAGAAATCAAAGAAGGTGTATCTTTGCGAAATTTTTTTGATATTTGTCCTTCTCATGGACATGATGGTCATGCTCTTTTGGCTTTCGATGAGCCCTATATTACGGATAAACAAATCGAAGAAATATTGTGGGGGGTATGTACGGCAATGCCTGAGCGATAAAGGGTTTATTTTTTTAGGATTCTAGGGCGTGTCATCATTTGCTCAAAAGCGGCTTTTCCCGTATGCTGGGCTGCGAATCCTGCCAAAAAACAGTCAATATACGTCCAGTATATCGACCCCTTTTTGCCAGTTTCTCGCCTCAGCATCCAGAAAAATCCATCTTTCTCGCTTAAATGATGACACGCCCTAGATCTCCATGCGCTTGGAACCCATCATGCTCAGCACAAGGGCCACGATTTCCTCCACAGAACGGCGGGATACGCTTATGGTTGGAATCTTGTATTTTTTGAAAATTTTTTGTGCGTACACCGTTTCCTGACGGATGATTTCGGTAGACGTATAATCGTCGCAATCATGGGAAAGATGTTCCGCCCGTTTTTGACGGATATTCCTCAGCAGTGCGGGATCCTGAAGCAGCCCCACAATCAAAGGGCGGCTATCTTGAATGAAAAGCTGGATCAATCGTTCATCTAAGGGCGCATCTAAAATCAGGGGAACATTAGCCGCCTTCACCCCCTTATAAGATAAATACACACAACAGGGCGTTTTCGAAGACCGCGACACTCCCAACAAAATCACGTCGGCCTGATGAATCGTGTCCAACCCATGCCCATCATCATGACTCAGAGCAAAATCCACTGCATCGATACGGCGAAAATAGGCACTGTCCAAATCGTGCTGCCGCCCTGCTCTGGGGGCAATACGGGACCACCCTTCCCCTTCTAAAAAAGACAACAAGGGCCCCAGTAAGGAAATACAGGGTAACCCCAAACGATCGCACCCTTTGTTTAATTCCTGAAACAACACATCATCCACTAAAGTACAGATCACCACCCCAGGCTGTTCTTCTATTTTTTTCAAAATATGAAGAATTTGCCTAGGCGTATGAACAAATGGCCACACATTTTCCACAATATTTTTTTTCTGAAATTGGGCAAAAGCCGCCCGTGCCACCTTTGTGACGGTCTCCCCCGTGGAATCCGAAATAAAGTGAACGCACACCTCACTTTGATTTGTGGATAACCCCATACATCTTTTTCCTTTTTTAAAAATGATCATTTTTTGTACACCCTTTCTCGTTTTTTTTCCCCTGCTTTCTTTTCAAAAAAACGTTTTTGTAAGCAACTTGAAAACAGATGCTCACTTTCAAAAAAACAACCAACAAACAAATGGTTTTTTCTTTTTTTCATCCCACAAAAATGTGTATATCTCAGGGAGCATTTTTGTTTTACCGTTCTCCACAGCCCTTACCACAACATCAAAATTTATATATCTATGAATATTATTATAAGGAAGATAGACAAACGATGGGGGGACATCCCCTTAAAGCTTCGTCAATGGCGTTTATCCCGATTTTTTGATCACAAAGGCACCGTGACACTGGTTTTAGCGGATGATGGTTTTGTTCAGGGCCTCAACAACACATTTCGTCAAAAAAACACCCCTACCAATGTTCTGAGTTTCCCTAATGCAGGTCCATATGCAGACCCTTTTGTTTTGGGGGATGTGGTTTTGTCTTATGAAACAATTTTGGCGGAATCAGAACAGCAAAACAAGCCCATGATAAACCATTGTGTTCATCTGGTGATCCATGGTATATTTCATCTTCTTGGGTATGACCACGAAACAGACGATGACGCCGCGATTATGGAAGCCAAAGAAAGAGATGCCCTTAACCTTTTGGGCATTCCAGATCCTTACTTTGGGTCTGTATGCTTAAATCATTAAAACAATGGGTCTTTTCTGGACAAAGCGAGTCGGGAGAAGGGATGAATAAGGAGGCTCTCGAAGCCTTCGCTCAAAACCTTTCCAAAGCTACCACCTACGATGTTTATCTGCCAAGGGCAGATATGATGGCCCTGAGACTGGATATGCCCCCCCAAGAGATTTTAGCCTGCGTAAAAGAGCGACCGTGGTGTGTGTTTCCCGTCACCCGTGGGGAAATCGATCATATTTATGCCTATGTTCGACTGCGGGATTTGTTGGAGGGAATGGCTTCAACGCCGCCAAAAACTTTGGAATCTTTGTTACAACAACCTGAATACATCCCCCACACCAAATCCCTTTTGGATCTTGCGGATCAGATGTTTTCTCAAAAAATTGATATGGCAATTGTGGTGGATGAATTCGGCGGTGTGGATGGTATGGTGACCACGCAAATGCTCGTGGAATCGTTTATTGACGCATATTTTTTATCCCACCAAGAAGCGATTCATTCCCCAAAACAAGATGAAAATTCAGAGGAAGATGATATTTTTCTGTTCGATGCTAGGACGGAAATTACTGATTTTCTAAACTTCTTTGAGGATAGAGATGATTTGGTAAGGGATGATATTGATGTTGATGTGGATACCTTGGCTGGGCTTGTTTTTCACAAGGTGGCACGGGTGCCCGCACGGGGGGAAATGATTACCATCAGCCCCAACTTGGATTTTGAAATTCTGGATGCCGATGTCCGCCGCGTCAAAACTCTGCGGGTCATTTTTAAGAAGTCATGATGCTCTCTGGACTGGCTTTTGTCGCAAGCTTGGCTTTAGGCATGATGTGTTCCTTGGGCCAAGCTCCGTATCACCTGTGGCCATTGTCTGTGGGGGCTTTGGTAGGCTTGTGTTGGGCTTACCGGTCTAGTGAGTCCAAGCGCTTTGCTGCTGTTTTGGTGTTTGCCTTTGCCTATGGTTATTTTGGGTGGGGGCTTCGTTGGATTGCGCATGCGTTAATTTTTTTTCCGTCCTTGCCACCCGTTTTGATTCCTTTGGCGGTGTGGGGCATTCCTTTGGTTCTGGCTTTGCCCTACGGGGTGGCGGCTTATGGTGTGCGTCGGTATCTGCCTAGGCACCATGCTCCTTGGGCTCTGGGGGTGGCTTGGGTGATGCTAGAGGGAATCCGTGGCTACCTTGTCCTTCCTTTTCCTTGGTTGTTCATGGGGGGCATCTGGGGAGGAACGTTGCCTATTTTGCAGATCACAGCTTTGATTGGGGTTTTGGGGCTAAGTGCGGCCACCTTTGTGAGTGTTCACTTTTTGATTCATTCCCAAAAATCAGCATGTCTAACGTTAGCCGTGTGGGTTTTGGTGGCAGGGGCTGGGCAAGGGGTTTTGCGTCACGTGGATCTTGCCCCATCACTCCCCTCTGCCAAAACATCCTCGGCAATCGTCGCTCTGGTCCAGCCCTCGTGGACGCAAAATGAAAAAGTGAGGGGGTTCTATACACCAGAGTATCAAGAACGTCTTTTGGCCCTTAGCGAACACGCCGTGAAGACCAAGGGTGCCCACTTGATTATTTGGCCTGAAACAGCCATCTATGGGAAACAAATAGAGAATCCTGTGTTTCAAGCGTCTCTAAAGTCTTTGCTGTCTGGAGGTCGATTGCTGATGCTGGGGGTTTCCGCCCACGAAAAACGGGCGGGGGAGGTTGTCAGCTTAAACCAGATTTGGGTTCTGGATGAGCATTTGAATCGCCTCGCCACCTACACAAAACATCATCTTGTTCCGTTTGGGGAGCGTGTTCCGCTTTTGTCGTCCCTTCCTTTGGTGTTTTTCAATCAAAAAGACATGCCGCGTTTTCAGTCAGGACCAGAAGATGTGGCATCTCTTTCTTTGCCTGGATTGCCGCCAGTTTCCCCACAGATTTGTTATGAATCTCTTTTTTCTGGAATCATCGTGTCACAGGATGCCCAGTGGATGGTGAATGTGACCAATGATGCATGGTTTGGGGACTCTTGGGGGCCTGCACAACATTTTTATCAGGCGAGAGTGAGAACGATCGAAGAAGGTCTCCCCCTAATCCGTGTAGCTAACACGGGAAAAACAGCCATCGTGGATGCCAAAGGCCAGATTGTTGAGGGCTTACCTATGGATATCCCTGGGGTTTTGGTCGCCTCTCTGCCCATTGAGACGAGGCATACATTGTATGAATATGCTGGGCTTTGGGCCAGTGCTGTGTTTGGTATGTTGATGTTTTTTGTAGGCTACCGCGTGTCGCGTCGATGAGGGATGTTCAGACCATCTATGCGCCTTTGACCCCCTTGGGGGGGGCGGTTTCCCTTTATCGGCTCTCAGGACCACTTGTGTTACCCATTCTTCAGGCGATGACAGGGCGAATAATCTTTGAGGCACGTTATAGTTATAAATTGTCTTTAAACGATACCACAGGCACCCTGATCGATCCATGCGCCCTTGTGGTATTTTTCCCCTCTCCCAACAGCTATACAGGGGAAGATGTGGTGGAAATCAGCCTGCATGGGGGCAAAGCTGTGCGTGATCACTTTTGTTCCTATCTGCATCACAAGGGCCTTCGTGTGGCCAAGCCTGGGGAATTTTCCAGACGGGCTGTTTTGAATGGCAAAATGACCTTACAGGAAGCTTTGGGTGTGCGATATTTGGTTGAATCCCAAACCCAAAAACAGTATCGCGCTGCTTTGGCCCAGATGACGGGACAAACAATGGGGGATGTTCATAAAGATTTAGATCTTGTGCGTGAACACTTGCTTTTATTGCTCAGGGATGCGGAAGCCTCCCTAGAGTTTCCAGATGAAGAGGATATCTCAAGTGACTTGGAAGAGGCTTTATCGGAAAAAATAAAAAAATTGATACGTCTTCTTCATCAATATCAAGAACTTTATAAAAAAAAAGAGATGCTGCGGGATGGGATTCCTGTGGTTTTGCTTGGTCCTCCCAATGTGGGCAAGTCTTCACTTTTGAATGCCTTGGCCAAAGAGGAATGCGCTTTGGTGTCGGATATTCCTGGAACAACGCGGGATGTGGTTCAGGTTTTGGTGAATTGGGGCGGCTATGCCGTTCGTTTGATCGATACAGCGGGATTGAGAGATACGGTGGATCCCATAGAGGTCATGGGCATTCAGCGCACGCGGCAGCAGGAACAATCCGCCAGAATCACCCTGTTGATGTTGGATCAAGATACCCTTTCTCAACAACAGATCCTTCGTGAACAATGCCATTCCCCTAATGTGGTTGTGGTGTTGACAAAATCGGATTTGTTTTCATATCCAGATATCAACGATGCAGTATGTTTGTCTACCCAAACCAGAGACGGTTTGAATGTTTTGGAAAACACCATTCAGGCCATTTTGGACCAAGACTTTTCCGAAATCATCGAAAAAACGGATATGGGGTCCTCGATTAAGGCGTGCTTGGATCGGGCCTTGATTGTTCTCAAAGAATCGCTTGAAGAAAAAAGATTGGAAATCAGGGTTCAAATCCTTTATGATGCTTTGGACGTTCTTGCCTCTATGGTGCCGAGTGTGGATAAGGAAGAGGTTTTGGATCGTATATTTTCAGGGTTTTGCATTGGTAAGTGATCCCTAAAATACCCTTAAATTTTCACGTGAAACTGGATCATGTCGCAAAATGTCTTTGATGTTGTGGTTGTGGGGGGGGGGCATGCAGGGGTTGAGGCTGCCGCCGCCGCTGCCCGAATGGGGGCCAAAACCGCGCTGATCACCCATCGACGGGATACCCTTGGGGAAATGTCGTGCAATCCCGCCATCGGGGGGATTGGTAAGGGGCATTTGGTGCGGGAAATCGATGCGCTGGATGGGATTATGGGCAAAGCCGCCGACGAAAGTGGTATCCAGTTTCGCCTATTGAACCGAAGTAAGGGGCCTGCTGTTCGGGGGCCAAGAACCCAATCCGATCGGGCCTTGTTTCGGGCATCTGTTCAAAGGCAGATCACTGAAACGTCTGGCTTAACGGTGATTGAGGGGGAAGTGGAAGCCTTTTTGATCGAAAATCATAAAATTCATGGGGTCACGGTCAGTGGTTGTTTGTATCTTTGTGGTAGTGTTGTGGTGTCCACAGGGACGTTTTTGCGGGGCATGATTCATCGAGGCAAGATATCTTTTCCGGCGGGGCGTATGGGGGCGGGCAGCAGTGTACCTTTGGCAGATTGGTTTTATGCCCAAGGGTTTCCCGTGGGGCGTCTAAAAACAGGAACCCCTGCCCGCCTGTGTGCCCACAGTGTGGATTATAGCCAAGTTGAGCGTCAACATGCGGATGCACATCCTTACCCATTTTCCTTTTTGACCCAAGCCATTACCGTCCCGCAAACGGATTGTTTTATCACCTACACAACGGAAAAAACCCATGATATTTTGCGGGATCATTTGCAGGAATCCTCTTTGTATGGTGGTCATATTTCTGGCAAGGGGCCGAGGTATTGTCCCTCCATCGAGGATAAAATTGTTCGTTTTGCCGATAAATCAAGGCATCAAATTTTTCTTGAGCCAGAGGGCCTGAATGATCCCACGCTTTATCCCAATGGTTTGTCAAATTCTTTGCCAGATGCTGTGCAAGACGCCTTTTTACGGACCATTCCAGGGTTGGAAAACGTTAAGATTAAACAATACGCTTATGCTATTGAGTATGATTATATTGATCCTCGTGCCCTGAAACCAACATTGGAAACCCAAACGATCGAGGGTTTGTTTTTAGCGGGGCAAATCAATGGAACCACGGGGTATGAGGAAGCCGCAGCCCAAGGAATCCTTGCGGGATTAAATGCGGCCCATCGGGCATCAGGACGCGATGGTATGGTGGTGGATCGATCCCAAGCGTATCTTGGGGTTATGGTGGATGATTTGGTCACCAAGGGCGTTCAAGAGCCCTATCGCATGTTTACATCACGCGCGGAGTATCGGTTAAGTTTGCGGGCCGATAACGCCGATCAGCGTCTGACAGAGTGGGGGTATGAACAAGGAATCGTAGGGCAGGGGCGGTATGATGGGCTCAAGGACAAAGTGTCCATCATAAATTATTGGAAGGAAGCCATGATCACTCAGAAGATAACACCCGAACACTCTTGTCGTTTAACGGGGGAAGATAGAAAAAGCGAGTGTTCACTTTATTCTCTTTTGCCATTATGTAGGTATGAGGATATTTTGGGAGTGCTTAGGCACTCTGGTCACTGTGCCCCTTTATCCCAAGATATCTTTGATACCTTGCAAAGCGACGTGTTGTACGCTGGATATCTGAAGAGATACGAGCAGGAACGTCGGATGGTGGCTGAACATCGGCAGAAACGTATTCCAGAGACGTTTTCCTATGATGCGTTGCTCTGTTTATCGTCTGAAGAGCGCCTGCGTCTTTCCTCGGCCCGCCCTAAAACCATGGACGATGTCCGCAATTTAGAGGGCATTACCCCTGTGGCCTTCGCGGCTATTCTGCAAAAGTTGAAAAACAGTTGAAGTGGCCCACCGCCCGCACACCTGCCTGCGTCATTCCCAAATGCACGGTTTCCTTGGGGCACCTCTATTAACCCCTTTAGCTTGCGCACAAGGATTGTTATAGAAGCGGTAAACTAAAACATTGCGTATAATTGGCTCTTATGCAAAATGGGTGGGTAGAAAAGGGTTGACTTTACGGAAGTCGAGTTTTCCTGTGAGGAGGAAGGCGATGGTGGCGAAGTGTTTTTTGCCGTATCCTCTGGCTTTGCGTTTGGCAGCTTGGATGATGGAATTGAGGCCT
>CANGYP010000054.1 GCA_947458235.1 Alphaproteobacteria bacterium | reverse complement strand
CCCGCGGATCCGGCAAGGATAACAACGATTCTGCTAAACTTTTTTTCACCCTTGACCCCATGGTGCACCCCCTTTTTTTTGCACCAATTCTAACCTACCTTTTTCCAAAAACACAAATCATTAATGGATTTTTGTTGAATGACCCTGTTGCTTTGAGTGATCATTTGCCATATCGTGAGGTCTCCTTTATCCTTAAGTCTTTGCTCAAAATTTGGGTGCAATATTTCTCTTTGGACAAAATTTGCAATAGTGGTTTGGCTCTCTTGGGCTCTAGAAAGATGGAATGCTTGCATTCCATCTTTCCAAAATTCTGCAGCTGCCCTATCTGCTTGAACCTCTTCATCACGACGCTCTAATACAGATAAAGTCGCTATTGGAATTGTTCCTATAAGCAATACCTTAGGAAGCTCTCCGGAAAATGCTGCAACAGCAACTGGAATAGAAATAGCTGTGGCAAGAGTTGAAACTACATGTTTAATTGGGGGCTGCTTGGCATGATGCGCTTCATGCGCAAGTACGGCTTTGATCTGGTGAGTTGGCAGTCGAGATAAAGCTTCCGTTATAAATACCGATTTTGTTAATGGATTAATCGCCGCTTCTACGCCTTTATCTGGAGTGATATACACCCTTAGCTGTACGCCCATTTTTTGATTGACTTCTTGAATGGCTTCATAAAGTTCTGGATAGGATTTTTCATCCACTAATAAATTTTTTTTAAACATACGCCACTCCCTTGCTGTGCTTCTGGTTCGCGCGAGGATACATTTTCGCTGGCTGGGTAACCTATAACTATTTTGTGAATAAGTAAAATGAAACTGTATAAAAATTTACTCATAATGTCAATAGTTTTATGTCTGATCTGCACAGACGGAGGACAGAGGACGGAAGCGTTTTTCCGTACCCTGTCTTCTGTCCTTAGTCTTCTGTCCTCCGATCACGCCGCCCCAGCCACCATACCCCCGGCAATAAGATCAAAAATGGCCCTGCCCACAAAATGGCCGTTTCTGTTTTCAGGGGGGGGATCAAGGATAAATCTTCGCCATAGCGTTGTTCCAGCAGGGCGCGAATCTCGTTTTCCTGCATACCATTCCTCAGAGAGTCCCGAATAAACGTCCGCATGGCATCGGCCATGGGGGATTGAGATTCTGACAGGGGCTCGCCTTGACACACGGGACAGCGCAAGGTTTTTTCCAGCGCGATGGCGCGGGCCTCTAGGGTAGGATCCCTCAGGGGTGTAAAGGCCGACACCAGCACCAGCAGCATCACCAACAGAACACACACCATCGCTGTTTTCATCATCACGAATCCTTGCGTTCAGAGCGGGGCAGGGGGCCACAGGCGGAGGGCTGGGGCATGGCCACCAAAGGGGCCCGTCTTGCAGGAACAAAAACGGGTTTGGGATTGACAGCAGCCCAGAGGGGCTCGCGCTCGATACGCACGCACCATGCCCCTGCCAAGGCTTGGGGCCAAATACGGGACCACAGAGGATGCGTGGCCCAGCGGGGCGCAAAGGGAAAAAATGATAACAGGGGTACTTTTTGGACCATCTTCAACGAACAGCGACGCAACAGATCCGTCAGTTGAAACACGCTATAGGGATGCCCATAGCCAAAGGGCGTTTGATCGCGATGGGCCCACAGCCCCAGACGATTGGGCACAATCAAAAGGATCCTCGCCCCCCGTGCGCTGATACGCAGCATCTCCTGCAAAAAGGCCTCTGGATCCTGACTGAATTCTAAACTATGAACGGCCAAAATCGTATCAAAGGCATCATGAACAAAGGGCAAACGGTCTTCTTGCACCAATACGGCGCGATTGTTGTCATCCTCTGGCCAAGGCATCACACCCTGACGGGCGGGCATGGCCCACAGGACTGTGGTTTTAGCCTCTGGAAACGCCGAAAACAGGGGCAAGCCATACCCCAAACATAACGTCCTGCCGCCTAGGGGGGCATCCATGGCCCCTAAGCCCTTTAACACATCCTGCGCCGTACGCCGCCCTAGGGGTGTGTGATAAAAATCACGCAAAAACAAAACATCAATGGCCATGGCCCGCGCCTTCAGGGCCTTTTGATGGGGGCGCCGCCCCCACACCTGCGGGCAACAACGCCTTCAGGGCCGCCAAGGGCCGCATCACCGCAAACACCCGCGCAATGTCCCGCTGGACAAACGCTCGCATATCCGCCGCGTGATAGGGCCCTCCGCCCGCCATCCTCAAGACCGCGTGCAGCAGAATCTGGGACAGCAACCCCCGCTTGGTGTAATAATTATGATCCGTGGCCGTATCCCCCGCATGATACCAGATTTCATCGGCCACAGACCACAGAAGGCCCTGAAAACCCAAAGGCTTAGCCGCCATCAGCACCGACCCCGCCGCAGGGACATCCGCAAACAGGTTTAAAAACGCCAGTGCCCCCTCTGTCACCCGATCCCGCGTTTTCATCGGGGAGGCAATGGCCTGCGCGTGCTGGGTAACGGCCTGCACACAGCCACGCTTGATAAAATCAAACAGCCCCGCCCCCCCTGATGGAATCGCCGTAATGGCCACCAGCAACGACGGAGAGACATCCAAAACCGTTTGCCACGACAATCCCTTTTCTGGCAATGCCACCAAAATCTCCCGCAGCAGGGCCATATCATCAACATGAACAGGAGAGGCAGACATAACCAGCGCGGGCCCTTGTTGCGAAACAGGTCTGCATTATAGCACCTTTATGGGCAAAGGGGATGGGGTTTTTGGGGGTGTGGGGATATAGGCTGAAAAAAAGGATAGGCCGAGGGGCCTATCCTTTAGATTAACTAGTGATGGCGCAGCAGGACAT
This sequence comes from Alphaproteobacteria bacterium, assembly GCA_947458235.1. Classification (GTDB taxonomy): domain Bacteria; phylum Pseudomonadota; class Alphaproteobacteria; order JAJTHO01; family CANGYM01; genus CANGYM01. Next base: position 6,672 of record CANGYP010000054.1, on the reverse strand, counting down.
AACTAAAAAATTCTTCAAAGGCCTCTGGGGTTGTCCAGAGGACTAAGGAATACTGGTTTTCGCCTTGCCATTCTAAAGAGAATGACACTTTGTGCTCTTCGAGCAGTGTTTTCAATCCTTGGATGGCGGACTGGTCTCCGCGTAAATTTGTAATTTCAATTTTCATAAGTCTCCCCTTGCGGCGTGCAAGGGTGCTATTTGTACTCCCCCCATTGTGATGTGATGTGATGTGATGTGATGTGATGTGGATCACATTTTGGTAGATTTTTTTTGGAGGTTGGCCCAGAGGGTGGATCATTCCGTGTTTGGCATCCGTGTTGACAACCTGTGCGCGGCGCGTCATAGTCCTGATATCGTATGGAGCATTCAGGAGAAGTGGGCCACCCCCACGCCGAAGGAGCAACCGCCCCGGAAACTCTCAGGTCACAGGACTGAACGCCCCCCCCCTGATGAAGCGATTCATGATGCGGGCGATACTCTGGAAAGAGGCACACTGTGCCCGCCGATGAAGTAACGCAGTGGTCTCATTGCTGAATCTTTCAGGCACAAAGGACAGAGGGGGCGCGACGTAAAACCCTTTGTGATTGTCTGTACCGTTATGCTGACCTTGCCCCTTGCGGATTGCCATGATGCCCTGCACCCGAAATGGGCCCCGTTTGCGGGCTATACCATGCCCCTATCCTATGCGGGAACCTTGGCGGAGCACCTGCACACACGAACCCACGCCAGTTTATTTGACGTGTCGCATATGGGACAGGCTGTGTTGCGGGGGCCAGACACCGATGCTTTGCTGCGGGTATTAACGCCCATGGATCCCGCCACCCTGAAACAGGGTATGATGCGCTATACCGTTCTGACCAACGCACAGGGGGGGATTGTGGATGATCTGATGGTGCTGCGACGGGAAACAGACACCCTGCTGATCATCAACGCCGCCAACAAAACCAAAGTGTATCACCACATTGCCCAACATTGTCAAGGGGATGTGACGTTGACCCTTTTGGACAACACCACCATCCTTGCTGTGCAAGGGCCCCAAAGTGCCGCTGTTATCGCCACCCTGTTTCCTGATGCCCTCGCCCTTTCGTTTTTGACCCACCGCACCGTCGTGTGGGACGGTGCCGAGATCACGCTCTCCCGCTCTGGCTACACGGGGGAGGATGGCTTTGAATGTTACGGCACCGATACCAAGGCCGCCCGTAGCCTGTTTCAGGCCATCATCGCCCATCCTGCCGTCAAGCCTGCTGGCCTAGGGGCGCGGGACACCCTACGGCTAGAGGCTGGCTTGTGTCTCTACGGCATGGACCTGTCCGATGACACCAGCCCCGTGGCGGCTGGCCTGTCCTTTGTCATCCAAAAAGCCCAGCGCACACACCCCACCTTTCTGGGCCATGAAACCATCTTATCCCACCTGAACCATGGAACGCCCAAAACTTTGGTCCCCCTGATCTTTCAAGGACGCCAACCCATCCGGCATGACACCCCCATTGTGGATGACACGGATCGGGTTGTGGGGACTGTCACCAGTGGGGCTTTTTCGCCCACACGGGGGGATGTTGTGATGTTAGCCTATATCACCACCCCTGTTCCCGAGCCTTTGTTTGCCATGGTGCGTGGCCAAAAGCTGCCCCTGATGCGCACCACACTCCCCTTTGTTCCCCACCGTTATCACCGTTCATAAACCAAAAGGAGCCCCCCGTGACCCGCCGTTACACCAAAGACCATGAATGGATCGAGCCCCTCTCCCCCACCACCGCCCGTGTGGGCATTACCCACCATGCCCAAGATTTGTTGGGGGATATTGTGTTTGTTGAACTGCCCGCTGTGGGAAAGGTCTTTCCAACGGGGGCCGAGGCTGCTGTGGTGGAATCCGTCAAGGCAGCCAGTGAAGTGTATATGCCCTTAAGGGGCACCATCACCGCCATTAACGAAACCCTGATTGCGGCCCCCGACACCATCAATCGGGATCCAGAGGGGGAAGGCTGGTTTTTTGACATCACGCTGGATAATCCTGCGGATCTGGACACTCTGTTGTCCCAAGACCAATACCATGCCTTGATTCAGGGATAATCTATGCGTTATCTGCCCCATACCGAAGCCTCTCGCCAAGCCATGTTGGAGGCCATTGGCGTTCACCATATCAAGGATTTGTTTGCTGGCGTCCCCGAAGGCTTGTTTGATGCCCCCCTTGATACCCCCTCGGACCCCAAGCCAGAATGGCAGGTGCTTCGGGAGCTTGCGGCTCTGGCGGCGCAAAACCGCACGGCGCAATCGGGGCCTTTCTTTTTGGGGGCAGGGGTCTATCATCACCACGTGCCCGCCAGTGTGGATGCCATCATCGGGCGGGGGGAATTTTTAACCTCCTACACCCCCTATCAACCAGAAATTTCCCAAGGCACGTTGCAATATCTCTTTGAATTTCAAACGCAGGTGGCGCGTATTACGGGTATGGATGTGTCCAATGCGTCGTTATATGATGGTTCAACCGCCCTTGTGGAGGCTGTCTTGATGGCCGCCCGCGTCACCAAACGCAAAAAGGTTCTGATTGCGGAAACCCTACATCCCCATTATGCGGAAACGCTGGAAACCTACCGCCCCTTGGCTGGTTTAACCATCCATAATGATGATGTTGAGAGCCTAGAGCAGGCCCTGTCTGAGGATGTGGCGTGTGTTGTGCTCAGTTACCCTGATTTTTTGGGGCATGTGCGGGATTATCGGGCTTTGGCTGAGGCCTGTCATGCGCGGGGCATTCTGGTGGTAGCTGTGGTGACGGAGATTCTGGCTCTTGGGGCTCTGATGCCCCCAGGGGAATGGGGCGCCGATATTGTGGCGGCAGAGGGTCAATCGCTGGGCAACGCCATGAACTTTGGGGGGCCCCATCTGGGGTTGCTGGCCTGTCGGGAAACGTTTTTGCGGCAAATACCCGGCCGCCTTTGCGGGGAAACGGTGGATGCGCAGGGGCGGCGGTCTTTTGTCCTGACCCTATCCACCCGTGAACAACACATACGGCGGGACAAAGCCACCAGCAACATTTGCACGAATTCTGGACTGTGCGCCTTGGCCTTTTGTGTGCATTTGGCCTTGCTGGGGCAAGACGGATACCAAAACCTAGCCATCCTGAACCATCGCCGCGCCGTTTGGGCGGCGGAGCGTTTGTCTGCCCTCTCTGGCGTGACACTGCTCACCCCAATCTTTTTTAATGAGTTTACCTTGCGCCTGCCCCATGCAGCCCATGATGTGCTGGCGTATCTTCATGGTCGGGGCATGATCGGGGGGTTGGATTTGGGACGCTTCCGCCCCGAATGGTCCCATGATGTGCTGATTGCTGTGACAGAATTATGCGATGACGCTGCCATAGACGCTCTGGTTGAGGGTGTGGCGGCGTATCTTCACGACGGCAGGCAATAGGGGGACGGAAAAAAATCTTCTGTCTTCTGTCCTCCGTCCTCTGTCCTCTGTCCTCCCACGCTTGCACAACCTCGCCCATCGTGTTAGGTAAGGGACCATGATCCTGACGCTAGAGCACATTCCAGAGTCCCTGAAACGCATCGTGGTGCGTGCGGATTTGAACGTGCCCATGAACCATGGCGTTGTGCGGGATGATACCCGTATTATTGCCGTTTTGCCGACGTTAAAAGAGCTTCTGAATCACGGAAAAGCCGTTTATTTGATTTCCCATCTGGGCCGACCCAAGGGAACATGGGATCCTTGTTTGTCTTTGGCCCCCGTGGCAGAGACATTAAAGCGATTGCTGCCTGATTATCCCGTGATTTTTGACCCCCGCGATGTGACACAGGTGCCCGCCAGTGCCCTGAAGACACACCCCGAAGGATCCCTGATTTTGCTGGAAAACGTCCGGTTTTATCCGGGGGAAGAAACCAATTGCATGGATTTTGGGCAAAAACTGGCCGAAGTCGGCGATGCCTATGTCAACGATGCCTTTGCCAGTTGTCACCGCGCCCATACATCCACCTGTGCCTTGGCCCGATTGCTGCCCTCGTTTGCGGGGCGATTGCTTCAGAAAGAGTTGGAGGCTCTAGAAACCACAGTGGAAAACACCGCCCGCCCCACATGCGCCGTGGTGGGGGGATCCAAAGTATCCACAAAAATTGATCTTCTGAAAAACTTAATGAACAAAGTCGATCATCTGTGCATCGGCGGTGCCATGGCCAATACCTTTTTGTTTGCCTTGGGAAAACCCGTGGGACGATCTTTATATGAACCCGATTTGGCCCCCGTAGCCCAAGAAATCATCAGCATGGCTGCCAATCGCGGATGCACCATTCATTTGCCAGTCGATGCCATCGTGGCGGGATCTTTGGAGGCTGGCGTTGAAGTGAGCACCGTTTCCTGCGCCGATGTGGCCCCAGACGATCTGATTCTGGACATAGGCCCCCTAACCCGTCAAGCGTGGGCCAACATTTTTGATTTTTGCAAAACCGTGATTTGGAATGGTCCCGTGGGGGCTTTTGAAGTCACCCCTTTTGCTGGCGGCAGTATTTTTGTGGCGCAAACCTTGGCCCAGCGGACACGTCAGGGGCAACTGACCACTATTGCAGGGGGGGGCGATACCCTTTCGGTTCTGAATGTGGCGGGCGTCATGGGCGATTTGACCTTTGTGTCCACAGCAGGCGGGGCATTTTTAGAATGGCTAGAGGGCAAACCCCTACCGGGCCTTCAGGCCCTGAAACAACGTCATTTGGATTTGACGGATGCATGATGCCGATTTTTTTTCCGTGGATCTTTTAACACAGGCCCGCGTTTTGTGCGTGGGGGATGTAATTCTGGATCAATATGTTTATGGGGCGGCCCATCGGCTATCTCCTGAGGCCCCCATTCCCGTTTTTGAACAGCAGCAATCGATCTTTGCTTTGGGCGGGGCCGCCAATGTCGCCGCCAACATCGCCACCATGGGGGGCCATTGCACCCTCATCAGTCTTTGCGGCCAAGACACAGCGGCGGAAACCCTACGGCAAACGCTATCCCCCCACACCACCGTCCACCCCATCTTTTTGCATGAGGCAGGTCGCCCAACGTCCCTGAAAACCCGCTACGTTTTGCAATCGAAACAAGTTTTGCGCGTGGATCAGGAACAAAGCACCCCCATCACCAACACCACCGAATCGGCCCTGATGGACGTTCTGAAAAAATTCATACCCAATGTTGCCTTGGTCGTCCTGTCGGATTACGGCAAGGGGTTATTAACCCCCGCCCTTTGCCAAGGTGTGATGCAACAGGCCAGAGCGCACAATTTGCCAGTGCTCGTGGACCCCAAGGGCAAAGATTACAGCAAATACAGGGGCGCAACCCTGATTACCCCCAACCGTCAAGAGCTGGCGGAAGCCTCTGGCATGCCCGTTGCCACCGATGATCAGGTTGTGGCGGCCTGTGAAAAGATCATGAAAACCTTTGATGTCAAGGGCATGGTAGCCACCCGCAGCGAACAGGGAATGACAGGCCTCTGGGAGGGATCCGTTGTTCATCGCCCCACACGCGCCCTGTCTGTGTATGATGTCACAGGGGCTGGGGATACCGTTGTGGCGTTTCTGGCCATGGCACTGTCGGTGGGGCAACCCTTGGAAAAAGCCATGGATCTGGCCAACTTGGCAGCGGGCCTTGTGGTGCAGAAACGGGGCACGGCCACCCTGACCCCGTTTGAGGTTCGCCGCGCCTATCGCCAAAGCCACCCCGAAACCCTGTCCGATTTAAAACTAACAGACCGCCGCGATGTGCGGGATTACGTCAAAACATGGCGGGATCAGGGATTATCCATTGGCTTTACCAACGGCTGTTTTGATTTGTTGCATTTGGGACACATTCAGCTGTTGGCCTATGCGCGGGCGCGGTGTGATCGTTTGATTGTGGGCGTCAACAGCGATGCGTCCGTGAAACGCCTGAAAGGCCCCACTCGTCCCATCAACGATGAAATCACGCGCCAGAAAATCCTAGCCGCTTTGGAGGCCGTAGATGCCGTCGTCCTGTTCGAAGAGGACACCCCCGCCGCCCTGATTGCCGACATCGCCCCCGATTATTTGATTAAAGGCGGAGATTACACCCTAGACACCATTGTTGGGGCCCCAGACATCCTTGCCCGTGGCGGCCGTGTGGATGTTTTTCCCACACTGCGGGGGCATAGTTCCACGGGGATCATCGCACGGGCCCAGCAAATGGGAGAAGTGGTTGGGTGATGTGTTGCCCCCCTAAAAATCGCTCCTCATCTCCCTCTTTTCTGAAAAAAACCCAGCTCATAACCTCATCAATGTGAAACAGCATGTGGTCTATGCCAAGGCGTGTCATCATTTAATACCAATTCACTTCCAAAACCATACAAATTCCCCCATGTTTTTGAAAAAATTCCCTCTCCCGCTTGCGGGGGAGGGGGTTCTTGATTGTGGTTTGGTATGAAGCGAGAAACTGGCAAAAAACGGTCGATATACTGGACGTATAGTGACTGTTTTTTGGTAGGATTCGCAGCCCAGCATACGGGAAAAGTCGCTTTTAAGCAAATGATGACACGCCCTAATTTGCTCAAAGAGGACATTTCTAGGGCCTGTCATCATTTGAGCCAGATAACCGAGGCGACGAGGTGGATGGCACCCAAAAAATTGCAGGCGGTTTTGTCATAACGTGTAGCAATGCCTCTGTATTGTTTGAGTTTTTGGAAGAAATTTT
>CANGYP010000053.1 GCA_947458235.1 Alphaproteobacteria bacterium | reverse complement strand
GGCCCACGGGCATTCGCAAAAGGTTTTGGACACCCTGAAAATCCTCGTGCCGCAAAAGAGCAACACGGACATCATCGCGGGCAATGTGGCCACGGGCGCGGCGACGCGGGCCTTGATCGACACAGGGGTAGACGCCGTTAAGGTGGGGATTGGCCCTGGGTCTATCTGTACCACCCGTATTGTGGCTGGTGTGGGCGTGCCGCAGCTGACAGCCATCATGGATTGTCGGGCCGTGGCCCACGCCGCAGGCGTGCCCATCATCGCTGATGGGGGTATGCGTTATTCTGGGGATGTGGCCAAAGCGCTGGCCGCTGGTGCCGATGCTGTAATGTTGGGGTCCGTATTTGCAGGCACCGAAGAAAGCCCAGGGGAGGTGTTTTTGTATCAAGGCCGGACCTATAAATCCTATCGCGGCATGGGGTCGGATGGGGCCATGGCCAAGGGATCAGCAGATCGTTATTTCCAAACCCAAAAAAATAAATTTGTGCCCGAGGGGATCGAGGGCCAAGTGCCCTACAAAGGCTCCCTGCACAATGTTTTGTATCAAATGACGGGGGGACTGCGGGCCTCCATGGGCTATACGGGCTGCGCCACCGTTGGCGATTTGCAAACCAAAGCCACCTTTGTCCAAATCACCGCCGCTGGATACCGCGAATCCCACGTTCACGACGTGACCATTACCAAGGAATCGCCGAATTATAGTTAGGGCGTGTCGTCATGTGCTCAAGAGCCGCTTTTTCCGTGTGCTGCTCTGCGAATCCTGCAAAAAAACAGTCACTATACGTCCAGTCTATCAAAGGTTTTTTGCCAGTTTCTCGTCCCAGCATCCAGAAAAATCCATCTTTCTCGCTTAAACGATGACACGCCCTAGATTCCGCCCCCCTTCTTGGCTGTGAACAATCCCCTTTTCCGCGCCCCAAAACCGTGTAAAATGTGGCCCTGCCTTGGATGTTGTTTCTAAGGGAGGCCAGCATCCTTATTTTTGAAAGGGTTTATCATGTGTTGGAGTGGAGAAGCATCCACCGTTCTAGCAATGGTTGGGTTGGGGACTACCGCATATGCAGCCTATAAAAAAGATCCTCCTGTGCTGTGGATGACTTTGGGGTATTTCTCGTTGATGGAGGCGCTGCAGGCCTATACCTACGCCGTTATTGATCGATGTGACCATCCAGGCAATCAGATTGCGACGTTGCTTGGGTATTTACATATTGTTTTTCAACCCTTTTTTATCAATGCAATTTCGCTGTACTTTGTACCCGAACACATTCAAAAGGCTGTACGGATACCCGTTTATACCCTTTGCTTTGTTTCTGCGATTCTTATGTTGATTCAGCTTTATCCTTTCGATTGGGCTGGTGCTTGTGTGCCAGGCAGTCCTTTGTGTGGACCTCAGCTGTGTTCAGTTCACGGGAATTGGCATATTGCTTGGCAAGTGCCTTCCAACGGTATTTTTGGTTTTTTTGAAAATACCCGTTTGCATATTTTGCATGATGGGTACCCCACCTATGCGCTGGTCGCGATTCTTTTGCCGTTGTTTTACGGATCATGGAAATTTACCGTGTATCATTATGTTATGGGGCCTTTTGCGGCGGCACTCACGACAAACAATCCCAACGAATGGCCAGCGGTGTGGTGTTTACTATCCATAGGCTTTTTGCTGATTGTGCTCAAAACCCCTTTGCGCCAGTGGCTACATGTCCAGCGATGGGTTTTGTGGCCGAAACGGATGGAAACTTTTTCTTAGCGGATGGTGGGTGGGTTGCGTTGCGTTTACGCCCTTCCCTCCCCCCAAAAACCGTGTAAAGTGACGTCTGCAAATACAAAAAACGGAAAGGGTATACGATGTCATATGATGTGATTGTGATTGGAGCGGGCCCAGGGGGCTATGTGGCGGCCATTCGGGCCAGTCAGTTGGGATTGAAAACCGCCGTGGTGGAATCCACCCATCTGGGGGGGATTTGTCTAAATTGGGGGTGTATCCCGACGAAGGCTTTGCTGCGTTCCGCCGAAATGTATCACCACATCAAACATGCCAAAGATTACGGCCTGAGCGTGGCCGACGTGAAGGTGGACATGCCCGCCATCGTGGCCCGATCCCGGGGCGTGGCCAAGCAACTCTCTGGAGGCATCGCCCATTTGCTGAAAAAAAATAAGGTTGATGTGGTCAACGGCCACGGGTCTTTGTTGGGGGGTGGGAAGGTCCTTGTGAAGGGCACTGACGAGAAAACCCTGACTGGAAAGCACATCATCATCGCCACTGGCGCCCGCGCCCGCGTGTTGTCGGGGTTTGAGCCAGATGGGACACGGGTGTTAACCTACCGCGAGGCCATGGTGCAGGACACCCTGCCCAAAACCCTCGCCATTGTGGGATCCGGCGCCATCGGGATGGAGTTTGCCAGTTTTTATACCACCTTAGGATCAAAGGTGACCGTCATTGAGGCTATGGATCGCATCCTGACCGCAGAGGATGCGGAAATTTCTGGCTTGGCGAAAAAAGCCTTTGAAAAACAGGGCATGACCATCCACGTGGGCGCTAAGCTAACCAAGATGGACAAGGGGAAAGACACCGTCACCTTGACCTTTGATAAAGGGGGAAAACCTGAATCCCTAACCGTGGATCGCGTCATTATGGCGGTGGGGATTGTGCCCAACATTGAAACCATCGGTTTGGAAAACACAAAAATCCGTCTGGATCGCGGCCACATTGTCACCGATGGGTATTTGAAAACGGACGAGGCCGGCGTTTACGCCATTGGTGATGTCACCGCGGGCCCGTGGTTGGCGCATAAGGCCTCGCACGAGGCCATCGTGTGTGTGGAAAAACTAGCGGGCCAGCCCCACGTTCACCCCATGGACCGCGCCAAAATCCCGGGATGTACCTATACCATGCCGCAGGTGGCCAGTGTGGGCCTCTCCGAAGCCAAGGCCAAGGAAGCAGGCCGTGCTATCAAGGTGGGCCGTTTTCCCTTTATGGGCAACGGCAAAGCCATTGCGCTGGGCGAGCCAGAAGGTTTGATTAAAACCCTGTATGATGCCAAAACTGGCGAACTGCTGGGGGCGCACCTGATCGGGGCCGAGGTTACCGAGCTGGTTCAGGGCTTTGTCATCGCCATGAACGGAGAATTGACAGAGTTGGATTTGGCCCACACCGTCTTCCCCCACCCCACGTTATCGGAAATGATGCACGAGGCCACCTTGGATGCCCTCGGCCGCGTCATTCATTTTTAAGCATAAGGATCAGTATCATGGAAAAATACCCCATGACCTTGGCCGGTTATGAAAAATTACAAGTGGAGCTGCGCACCCTGAAAACCGAAGAGCGCCCCGCCGTCATCGCCGCCATTGCCGAGGCCAAAGAGCACGGCGATTTAAAAGAAAACGCCGAATACCATGCCGCGCGAGAGCGTCAGGGGTTTATTGAGGCACGGATTAAAGACCTAGAGGGCAAAATCAGCCGCGCGGAAATCGTGGATCCCAAAAAACTTTCGGGTGATACGGTGACTTTTGGTGCCACGGTGACGGTGGCGGATGATGATGGCCACGAAACCACCTATCAAATTGTGGGCATGGAAGAAGCCGATTTGTCAAAGGGCCGCCTGTCCAGCACCGCCCCCTTGGCCCGCGCCCTCATCGGCAAAGCGGTGGGCGATTATGTGGAAGTTCCTGCCCCCAGCGGCGTGAAGGGGTATGAGGTGGTGCGGGTGGTGTTTGTATGATAGAGGGAATGGTCCCTGAATGCGAAGAGCGATGTTGGCTTTGCATTTTTGACACTCTCTGCTGTGATTTTTAAAACGTATACAAAGGTAGAGTCATGGCACACTTTTTGGTCATCGCCGCCAGCAGCGGCATAGGACAGGCAACGGTTTCCCTGCTGAAACAGGCGGGGCATACCGTATGGACCACGGCGCGGGATGCGTCCAAAATCACACCCGATGTTATCTTGGATGCTACGGATTTTCAGGCTGTGGAGGCCATGTTCAAGCAAGCGGGGGACATAGATGGTGTTGTGAATTGCAGTGGTTCGTTGTTTTTGAAATCGGCGCACCTCACCAGCAAAGAGCAGTATCAGGCGGTCATGGATGCCTCTTTGACAACCGCCTTTGCCACCGTGCGTGCGGCGGGAAAAGTCATGAATAAGGGGGGGTCGGTGGTGCTGATTTCCTCCGCCGCCGCCATGGAAGGTCTTGCGAATCACGAAGCCATTGCGGCGGCCAAAGCCGGTATCCTTGGCCTGACATTGTCCGCCGCCGCCACCTACGCAGGGCAGAATCTTCGTGTGAATGCGGTGGCCCCCGGCCTTACCGAAACCCCTATGACCGCGGCGCTGACGGGCAATGAAACGTCACGGAAAGTGTCCGAGGCCATGCACGCCCTAGGCCGTCTGGGAAAACCCGAGGATATCGCGCGTGCCATCGTGTTTCTGCTGGATCCCGCCAATGCTTGGATCACTGGACAGGTTCTGGCCGTGGATGGGGGTTTGTCCCGCGTGCGGCCAAAAATGAAAGTTTAGGGTATGGTGAAATTTTTTTGGGGTGTTGTTTTTATGGTATTGTTTGGATGGGGATCAGCCCAAGCTGCGGGTTTGGATAAAACCGCATATGATTTTTCCTTCAAAACCCTGATGGGGGAAGATCCCTTGCCGCTGTCGGCCTATCAAGGCAAGGTGATTTTGATTGTGAATACAGCCTCCCAATGTGGATTTACCCCTCAGTACAAAGGCTTAGAAACGCTTTATAATCATTATAAAGATCGGGGTTTTGTCATCATCGGGGTGCCCAGCAATGATTTTGGCCAGCAAGAGCCAGGCAGCGCCGAAGAGATTGCCACTTTTTGTGAATTTAACTACGGCGTGACCTTTCCCATGGCCTCGAAAGAAAGCGTCAGCGGAGAGGATGCCCACCCCTTTTATCAATGGGCCCGTGAAGTGCTTGGCTTTGGCACAGCCCCGAAGTGGAATTTTCATAAATACCTGATCAACCGTAAAGGGGCTCTGGTGGATTATTTTCATTCCACCACCTCACCAGATGCGTCACGGGTGAAAGAGGCCATCGAAAACGCCCTTGACGAACAGTAATGTCCACCCTTCGTCTTATTTTGGGTGATCAACTTTCGGACACCATCACGTCCTTGGAAAATCTGGATTTGGCAGAAGATACGGTGATGCTGTGCGAGGTGAGGGAGGAAGCCACCTACGTCCCCCACCATCCCAAAAAAATCGCGTTTTTGTTTTCGGCCATGCGTCATTTTGCGCAGGATCTTGCGGCGCGGGGTGTGCGCGTGCACTATGTCCCTCTCAGTGATCCCAGAAACACTGGCAACTTTACAGGCGAAGTGCAACGGGCGATTCAGCAGATCAAACCCGCCCGCGTGGTGGTGACAGAACCAAGCGAATACCGCGTACTGGCCATGGTGAAGGCATGGCAAAATACGCTAGGTCTTCCAGTGGAGATTCTGCCCGATACCCGTTTTCTGGCCACGCACGGGGATTTTGGGGCATGGGCCAAGGACAAAAAACAACTGCGGATGGAGTTTTTTTATCGGGACCTGCGCAAGCGTTATGACATTCTGATGGAGCCAGACGGAACCCCCACAGGCGGCCAGTGGAATTACGACAAAGACAATCGCAAGCCCCCGAAAGCGGGCATGCGCTTTGCCCCCCGCATCAGCCACCAAAAATCCACCATCACCACGGACGTTTTGGCACTGGTTAAAGAACGTTTTTCCCATCATTTCGGTGTCTTAGAGCCCTTTCCTTATGCCGTTACGCGCCAGCAGGCCATGCAGGAATTGGATCATTTTATCGATCAAGTCTTGCCCCATTTCGGCGATTACCAAGATGCCATGGTCGCGGGGGAGCCGTATTTGTACCATTCCCTGCTGTCCAGTTATCTGAACGCGGGATTGCTGCTGCCGCTGGAGATTTGTCAAAAGGCAGAGTCCGCCTATCGAGCGGGTCACGTGCCCCTGAATGCGGCGGAAGGGTTTATTCGTCAGATTCTGGGGTGGCGGGAATACATTCGGGGGGTGTACTGGTATTTCATGCCAGAGTATCAAAACCGCAACAGCCTGAACGCCACCCGTCCCTTGCCCGCGTTGTATTGGGGCCACCCCACACAGATGTTTTGCATGGCCGAAGCGGTGCGCCACACCCGCGATCATGCCTATTCTCATCATATTCAGCGCTTGATGATCACGGGCAATTTTGCCCTGCTGGCGGGTTTGGATGTGAAGCAGGTTCAGGATTGGTATTTGGCGGTGTATGCCGACGCCTATGAATGGGTGGAAATGCCCAACACGCTGGGGATGGCACTGTATGGGGATGGCGGCGTTGTGGCCAGCAAGCCCTATGCCGCCAGTGGAAAATACATCCACCGCATGAGCAATTACTGCCAGCACTGCCGCTATGATCCCGATGTGATGACGGGGGATCGGGCCTGTCCCTTCAATGCGTTGTATTGGGATTTTTGGGTGCGGCATGAAACCCTATTTCGGGGTCATCCACGGATGCCTTTTGTCTTTTCCACGTGGGATAACTTTTCCCCTGAAAAACAAAAGGCCATTCGGGCGCAGGCGGCCCTCACCTTAAAAACAATGGACGAGGGTACGTTATGATGATGTTTGGATGTCACCGTGGAAAAACTACATCTTTTTTCGGCAAAAGATGGTAAATCTGAGAGCATAAAACGTTTACGGGACAATCATCATGCGCATCATCGCCGGAGAGCATCGGGGGTTAAAGCTGGAATCCCCCCCAAGGTCCACCATTCGCCCCACGGCGGATCGGGTGCGGGAAAGTGTGTTTAACATCATCGAACATCGCTTTATGGGGGATTATCCAGCGTGGTCACAGGCCCGTTTTTTGGATCTGTGCTGCGGCACGGGGGCGGTGGGGCTCGAGGCGGCGTCTCGCGGGGCGCGGGAGGTTTTGATGGTGGATCACAGCGATGTCGCCGCCAAGGTGGTGGCCCTAAACAGCCGATGGTTTTCATCGGTGGCACGGTTTATACGGGGGGATGTTCTGGCGTTGCCACGGGTGGCCCAGCCCTTTGATTATGTGTTCATGGACCCGCCCTATACGGATTTTCCCCTGTTGCCTGCCCTGCGGGGGGTGATGCGTCAGGGGTATATCGGCCCCCAAACCTTGGTCATTGTGGAACAGCCCAAAATCACGGATCCAGAGGAACTAGAGTCCCTATTTTCCGTTCTGGATGATCGACGGTACGGGGCGTCACGGGTGTTATTTCTGGCCCCCCTGCCCGTGCCAAGCCCCACCTGAGGGGAAGGGGCGGGGGATTTTTGGATCGGTGGTTTGGTTATCCTGGCCCCAAAAAAATTTCATAAAATGCTTGACATATATATATATATATATTACGCTAAATCCTGTTAACCCTAGGGCCCTTAAAAAAATGCTTTGAAAAGCAATGATTTTTGGGAACTTAGGATCTTTCGAGGTTGATTTCATGAAAGGTACAATTTCTAACACCGCCAAAATTGTTCCCCTGGTTCAAAAATATTGGCTCCATGGAATAGTTGGTGCGGGTATTCTTGGGGGACTCGGATTCGGTGGTTTTTTGTTTTTTAACAACCTTGGAAAACCCGCTGTCATTGCCCAGATAGGTTTGAAAAAAGGCGTTGAATGGGCTGAGGAAAAAATCCGCGACGGCAGCAACTACCTGGATTTCCAGAAATTATGCGAGCAAAGCGGCGGCACGAGCACCTGGCAACCCCGTGGAAACTCCGTTTCCATTCCGGGAACCAGTTGTTCCGACCTTTCCCCCGCGGGTGAGGTAAAAATGCGGGAATTATTCCCCGAGGCTACACCGCCCAGCGGAATGTAGCCCTCAAAAGCATCCCCGCCCCCTAACCTAAAAAATTAGGGACAAGCGGGAATGGTTTTTACAGCCCCGCCCTCCGCTGAAGGTTTATCCTTCAAACGAGGGCAGGGGGTTTCTGGTTTCTTGGGCCTGTAGGTAATCGCTTTGTTTCAGCTCGATGTTCAGGCCTAGGGCACGGATTTCCTTCACCAAGACGTTAAAGGACTCAGGGATACCCGTTTGAAACGTGGCATCGCCCTTAACGATGGATTCGTAAACCTTGGTCCGGCCAGCCACGTCGTCGGATTTGATGGTCAGCATTTCCTGCAGGGTATAGGCGGCGCCGTAGGCTTGCAGGGCCCGACAATCCATGATGGCTGTCAGCTGCGGCACGCCAACACCAGCCACAATACGGGTGGTACAGATAGACCCAGGGCCAATCCCCACCTTAACGGCGTCCACCCCTGTGTCGATCAAGGCCCGCGTCGCCGCGCCCGTGGCCACATTGCCCGCGATGATGTCCGTGTTGCTCTTTTGCGGCACGAGGATTTTCAGGGTGTCCAAAACCTTTTGCGAATGCCCGTGGGCCGTATCCACCACCAAAGCATCCACGCCCGCCGCAATCAAGGCGAGGCCACGCTCGATCCCCAAGTCCCCCGTTCCCGTAGCCGCCGCCACCCGCAAACGGCCTTTGTTGTCTTTACAGGCGTGCGGGTGGGTTTTCGCCTTTTCCAGATCTTTAACGGTGATTAAGCCCACACAGCGATAGTCAGCATCCACAACCAAAACCTTTTCAATGCGGTGTTGGTGCAACAGGGCCTGCGCTTGTGACAGGGGCGCACCGTCCATGACGGTGACAAGGTTATCTTTGGTCATCACGGAGGAGACAAAGACACGTGTATCGGAGACAAACCGCACGTCCCGATGGGTGATGATGCCCACCAGTTTTTGTGTGGGGGTTTCCACCACGGGAATGCCAGAAATATGATGGGCTTGCATCAGAGCGAGTGCCTCGGCCACCGTGGCCTCTGGGGTAATGGTAACGGGGTCTTGGACCATGCCCGCTTCGAATTTTTTGACGGTTTTGACGGTTTGAACCTGCTCGGGGATGGTCATGTTACGATGAATCACCCCAATCCCGCCCGCTTGGGCCATGGCAATGGCCATGGGGGCCTCAGTGACGGTGTCCATGGCCGCGGATAAAAAGGGAATGTTCAGGCTCAACCGCCGCGTCAGGCGCGTGGTGAGATCCACATCGCTGGGCAAAACATCCGAATGGGCGGGCACCAACAATACATCGTCAAACGTCAAACCCACAGGGATGGATGGCCAAACAGTCGGGGGGGGAATGGGGGACATAAAGTGTGTGTCACTTTGCTTGATAAAAAAACAATAAGGATCAGGGGTGTTTTTTTCCTGTTTGCGCCGTATCATAGCGGTTTTCAGGGGGCTGTGTCAAAGCAAATGACAAGCAAATGACAGCCGACGGTTTCCATCGGTGGCGCGGTTTACACGGGGGGATGTTCTGGCGTTGCCACGGGTGGCCCAGCTCTTTGATTATGTATTCATGGATTATGTATTCATGGACCCACCCTATATGGATTTTCCCCTGTTGCCTGCCCTGCGGGGATGCGTCAGGGGTATATCGGCCCCCAAGCCTTGGTCAGTATGGGGCGTCACGGGTGTTGTTTCTGGC
>CANGYP010000052.1 GCA_947458235.1 Alphaproteobacteria bacterium | reverse complement strand
TCCCCGCGGATCAGGCAAGGATAACAACGATTCTGCTAAACTTTTTTTCACCCTTGACCCCATGGTGCACCCCCTTTTTTTTGCACCAATTCTAACCTACCTTTTTCCAAAAACACAAATCATTAATGGATTTTTGTTGAATGACCCTGTAACCCTATAAGTGTCACATGAATATATATTTACACGGTTGCAGTAGGTTTCTAAAGCTTTGAGGAAAGTGTCCGAGTTTTGTGCGCCTATCTGAAAAACACGAGCAACAGCGCCTTGTAATGGTAAATTTTTTGTGCCTAGCGTTTCCTGTGCTTCGTAGGTGCGGATGGCAGCTATAGCAAAAGCCTCTTGTGTTGTTGCAGAATCGGGGGTCCATCTTGCATCTCTAGTGATTTCAAGAATCTTATCAAAACAATCAAGGGGGCAAAATTTCAGAGCCGCAATAAACGTCTTTGGGTCTTTTGGACCCCTCTCAAAAATTTCGGTAATGGCCTTCAAAGGAATAGATTCACCACCTTGCTTGCGCGCTGCAGCCGACACAATAGCCCATGCTGCGTTTTCGGAAGTCAGAGACCCTTGTCGTTGAGCGTCGTCAATAAAGTCCGTAAACCCCCCAGGACGACACGCAGCAAGACCCTTAATAAATGCTGTGAAATCAGCACTCACAGTATCCATATTATCTCCTCTAAAATAGTGATTGAAAGAATTATAAATTAAAAAAAAAAAAAGTAAAGTAAAATTTATTGGGCACCTCTATTAACCTCACCCCCATCCTCAGAAGGCACTGATTTATTTGATCTAAAACTTCCCAGATCGGCGTTTACCCCAGTGCTCAGGGGGGAGTTTTTTTTCGGGACATGTGATGGATGTCACAGACATGCTATAGTGGTTGATGCTTAGGGCGTACCCAGATAAAACCCACCCCCGCAGGCGTGTTGCCAAGCGTGATAAAAAGCCTTCAGATGGTCCTTGTCGCTGGATTCAATCAGCGAGAGCACCTCGGCAATGGCATGATTGTACGCAGGGGTTTTCAGAACACCCCGATGCTGCATCACCCGCAGGTACACCAAATAGGTGTTTAACACATCCGTTTCACAGTAGGCGCGGATCTCTGGCATGCGTCCCGTGTCATAATAGGGTTCCACATCGCTGCCATCTAGGCCAAATTTTCCAGGGAAGTTCATGGCGGTGCAGACCTCGTTCAGGCGCACACGGGCCGAGGCCCCAAAATCCGACACCATATCCAAAACATCGGCATGCCACTGGGTGGCATAGCGGGACTGATAGTTTTCCCATTTGTTATCCGTGTGATACAGCCAAGGCGCCGCAATCCCATACCGCATGGCACGATATTTCAAAACAGGCACATCAAAGGTCCGCCCGTTAAATGTCACCAAGCGGGGTAGGGGCTTGCTGAGGTGCGAAAAAAAACCCTGAACCAGTTCTTTTTCCGTGGCATCCTCTTTTCCACCACAGCGCAGGGTGGTGAGGGTATAGTTTTCGTTGGGACCGTCATAATCAATCTGCGCCTCAAGAAAGGCAATGGCCACCACGCGGTGAAAGGGTTGACGGGGAAAAGCATTCTTTCCCTCTGTGACGGTCAAATGGTAATCGGTGATGGCCTGACGTTTCTCTGATAGCGACGCCCCCGCATCACACCCCGTTAACGCCGCCGCCAGCGTGTCATCCACCACCGTTTCAATATCAAAAACAAACAGACGTTGAGGTTTCATGGCATGATCTTAGGCCATTTTTGGGGGGGATGCTAGGGGGTAGTGGTGGAGGGAGGACAGAGGACCGATCCCAAGGCAAGGGGGCGTGGGGACATCATCCGCCATACCATGGATAAAAATAAACATAAAAATATTGACGAATACTTTTGGATCTGATACAGTCATTTTCATGTCAGCTCATCGCTCCATCATCTTTCAATCAATCTTTTTTGATTCAAAGTAGGAGCGTTTGCACGATATTTTCGTAAACAACTAACTAACCCAACATACGTTGGGTTTAATGCAATGAAGTTTCTTAATTTGCTTGGTGTTTGTTTCTTTTTTGGTTCTTCCGTTGCTGCACAACCCGCACAACCCGAAAGTGCCCCTACTCCTCCTTGTCAGGAGGAGCTCTGGGTCCAGTACACAGAGACAAGCCACCTACGGTGGCTTACCCCTCTGTATCCAGAGGAAACACTTCTGTCAGAGGTATCCTCTGACGGGGAAAAATTAAAAATTACTTTACAAACTCATCACTTGGAGCTCATGACGGGAATGGAGGTCATTGAGACCCAATCTATAACTATCCCCAGAGGGGACTACGGCATGTTTTGCCGTCGTTAACCCCTAACCCTCCAAGAAACCCGTTCCGACGGATTCTCTTGGGGGGGGTATGCTTTTCCCATGCCCTATCCCCCCCCACGGGGGGGATTTCCTTGACGGGCGAAACACAACCACTCACTACTCACTACCACCCCCCCCCCACCTACACATCCCGAAATTCAGGCTTGCGTTTTTCCAAAAAGGCGGCCATGCCCTCTTTTTGATCGTGGGTGGCAAAGACGGCATGAAACAGGCGACGTTCAAAGGCAATGCCTTGGGCCAAGGGGGTTTCAAAGCTGGCCAAAACAGCTTCTTTAATCATCATCAGGGACGGCAGCGATTTTTTGGCCAAGGTCTGGGCCACCTTCATCACATCATCTATAAAGGTTTCTTCTGGCAGGATTTGGCTGATCAATCCGGCCCGCTCGGCCTCTTCGGCGGCGATCATGCGGCCCGTTAAACACCAGTCCATGGCCTTGGCTTTGCCCACGCTTTTGCCCAAACGCTGGGTGGCGCCAGCCCCGGGGAGGATGCCCAGATTCACCTCGGGCTGGCCAAACTTGGCTGTGGGGGTAGCCAGAACAATGTCACACATCATGGCCAATTCCGCCCCACCCCCCAGCGCAAAGCCACGCACGGCGGCAATAACGGGCTTGCGACAGGTGGACAGAGCCTCCCACGCGTTGGTGATGTAGTTTTCCTTATAGGCCTCGATGTAGGTTTTTTCCTTCATTTCCGCAATATCAGCCCCCGCAGCAAAGGCCTTTTCCGACCCCATGATGACCAGAACCTTTATGGTGTCATCCTGCTGGGCGTGGTGCAGGGCATCCTTGAGGGCCTGCATCAGCGGCGTGCACAGGGCATTCATGGCGCTTGGCCGATTCAGGGTTATAACAAACACCGAGCCGTTTTTTTCCGTCAGGATAGGGGAATCCGTCATAAATGCGCCTGCTTTTTTATCGTTCATGCTGGATCGTATCAAAGCGCAAAACGCGCCCCAAAACAAGAGGCAAAAACACTGGAAAAAACGCGCAGTCAAAGGATGCCAACATAAAAATACAGTCACAAATTGACGCGATAGACTGGGGGGCTATTGACTGTTTTTTGTCAGAATTCACAGTCCAGCATATGGGAAAAGCGGCGTTTGAGCCAATGAGAGTACACTTTAGGCCCCCAAAAATCTTTCCTCATCCCAAATCGTGAGCCCTAGGGCCTCGGCTTTTTGGCGTTTGCTGCCAGCGTTTTCGCCCAAAACCACCACATCGGTGGTGCGGGACACGTCAGAGGATACGCGAAAGCCTAGGGCTTTGGCCCGTTCCTTGGCCTCCTCCCGTGACATTGTGTTCAGGGTGCCTGTAAACACAATGGTTTTTCCGCTATAGGGCAAGGATACGGTTGGTGTGACGGGGGCAATGGTTAGCTGTTGGCTTAACCGCTGCACCAAGGCCCACGGGGTATCATGCTGGGCGTAGTCTTTTAAGGAGGCCACCAACTTGGGACCAATCCCGTCCAGCGTTTCCAGCGCGGGGTCCGCCCCCCCCTGCCGCAGGGTGTTTAGGCAGGACAAAAAGGCTTCCACCGTGCCAAAGTGCCCCGCCAAGGTCTCCGCCGCCGTTTCCCCCAGATGGGGAATCCCAAGGGCAAACAAAAAACGGGGCAATGTGGTCTGGCGTCCGTTGATGAGGGTGGTGATGAAATTCTGGATGGCTTTGGTTTTCCAGCCCTCGCGCCCCGTCAGCAGGGCGGGGGCTTTGTCCTGTAGATCGAACAGATCGGCGATGTTGGCGATTAGGCCTTCGTCAAAAAACATCTCTAATTGTTTTGTCCCGATGCCGTCCAGATTCAGGGCGCGGCGGGATACGGCGTGGCGGATGACCTCGAACTGTTGGGCGGGACAGGTGGCCCGCGCGATGCAGCGGCGTTGGATGTCGTTGCCGTGGCGGATAGCCTGTGCCCCGCACACGGGACAATGGTGGGGGAAGGCAAAGGGCGCAGCGTCGGCCCGTCGCTGGCTGAGCACCACCGCCACCACCTGCGGAATCACATCCCCCGCCCGCTGAATCAGGACGTGATCGCCGATGCGGATATCTTTGCGGGCGATTTCGTCTTCGTTGTGCAGCGTGGCCCGCCGCACCATCACCCCCCCCACATTGGTGGGACGCAACTGCGCCACAGGGGTCAGGGCCCCCGTGCGGCCCACCTGAATCACAATATCCTCGATGACAGAGATGGCTTGCTCCGCTGGAAATTTATGGGCCAAGGCCCAGCGCGGGGCCCGCGCCACAAATCCCAAGCGTTTTTGCAGCCGTAAATCATCTATTTTATACACCACCCCATCAATATCAAAGGGCAAATCTGGCCGCAAAGCCTGAATATGGGCAAAGGTATCCCGCAGACAGGCCAAATCGGGACAAAGGCGGCTGTGCGGGGGCGTGGTAAACCCCTGTCGCTGCAACCAGTCCACCATCTGATGCTGGTGAGTGATCTGGGGCAAGGGGGCGGCGTGATAGGCAAAAAATCGCAGCGGGCGGCTGGCCGTTACCGCCGGATCCAACTGGCGCAGGGATCCCGCCGCCGCATTGCGCGGATTGGCAAAGGGGGTCCGTTTTGCCGCCTGTTGTTGGGCGTTTAACGTTTCAAAATCTGCGATGGAAATATAAACTTCCCCCCGAATTTCCAAACGCTGGGGGGCATCCTTCAGAGTTTGGGGGATATCGGACAGGGTTTTGGCGTTGGCCGTGACAACCTCCCCCACCCGTCCATCGCCTCGGGTGGCGGCGCTGACAAGATGGCCTTGCTCGTAAATCAGGTTCAGGGACAGGCCGTCAATTTTGGGTTCAAGCCAGCAGGACAAGGGGGTATCTTCGGGCAGGTCCAAAAATCGGCAGGCACGGGCAAAAAACGCATCAACCTCATCCGCATTCATGGCGTTATCCAGCGACATCATGGGCGTGTCGTGGGGGATTTTATCAAAGGTTTCTAGGGCTGGGGCCCCGATGCTTAGGGAATCCTCCCCGCCCTCAAGCGCCCGCAGCTCCCGCACCAACGCATCATAATCCGCATCAGAGAGGATGGGGGCGTCGTTTTGGTAATACAGGCGATTGTGCTTTTCAATTTCGGCACGCAGCGCCGCGATCCGATCTGGCATGATGCCCCCCTAATGTTTTTTCAGCAGGATATAATACGCCCCCGTATCCCCATGCCGTTTGGCTGCGGGGCACACGTGCGCCACCAAGGGGCGAAAGGGGGGCAGGGTCATCCACGCTTCAAAGGCCTGTTTCAGCGTTCGGGCGTTGGGCTGGCTGTTGTTACCCTTGCCAGTAATCACCAGCAGCAGACGGTGTTTCTGATCCAGCGCACGGCGCAGGGTTTGATGCAAACGATCATGGGCCTGAATCAGGGTTAAGCCATGCAAATCCACGGTGGCCTGCGGGTCATAGTCCCCCCGCTGCAAGCGGCGCAGCGATAGAAAACGGGGGGCGAAGGTGGTGGGAGAAAAGGCCTTATCCACCGCCCCCTCATCCACGGCCCTACGGCGCGAGGGGGGGGATCCCAACGGCCGTGTGGTGTTTCGGATATCGTCCCACGTTTCCTCCATGAACAAGGCTATGATTCGCTATTTTTTGCCCTGAATCTGGGCGATTTTTTCCCGCAATGTTTCCAGGGAAATGGCACCCACCATTTTTTCCCCATTCACAAACAGGGTGGGGGTGGACTCCACGCCCAAGACCTTCTCGGCATCCAAACGGGTTTGTAGCAGGGCATCTTTTTGGGTTTTGTCGGCCCAACAGGTGCTGATGGCATCCGCAGACAGGCCCGCTTGCAAAGTGATGGTTTTTAAGGGCTCCAAATCCCCCCGCGCATTTAACCACGTTTGCTGGTTAGCCAGCAGGGTGGCAATATAGGCATCCCGCGAGGCCTGCGGCATACACAGGGACAACAGGGCACCGTTCAGGGAAAACGGATCCCCCGCAAAATGACGAAACACCAGACGCACGGTGCCCTCTGGAATTTCTTTTGCCTTTAGGGCAGAGACCGTATTTTTATAAAAATCCGCGCAGTGGCTGCATGACAAAGACGCATATTCGATGATGGTTACGGGGGCATCAGCCTGTCCCATAACGATGTCGTTGGGGCGTGGGCCCAGCAGTTCCGCTTCGGTGGGATCCGCCTGCGCCATGGCCAAAGGGGTGGCGGCAAAAATCAACAAAAACAAAGCAAAAAACGGACGAAAACGCATGAGGATTCCCTTTTTGAAAAACAAACGGTGAAAAAAACCTTATGGCGTTTTGGGGCACAGTGCAAGGGGGGAAAACCAGAGGAACAACACTCTGTTAACCTTTTTCGTGTACACTATCTTTAATGTCGCTCCATCTTTGTTTTGACGCACGTGGTTTGTATTGTAAACGCGTGCGTCATTTTTTATGGGGCAGGGTACCTAGGATGCTCTGAAGGGCCCTGTCCAAATTGGATTCTGTCACACAAAACGGCAACACAACATCAGGGGTGACTTGGTTGCGGATCCATGTCATCTGCCGCTTAGCATACTGGCGCGAGGCCTGCATACCCAGCGTCATCATCGCCTCCTTCCCCAGCTTGCCCGATAAAAAAGCCGCAATTTCTGGCACCCCAATCATTTTCATAGCGGGATGGTGGGGGGTGAGTTGGCGGTCCAACAGCGCTTGAACCTCTGGCAAGGCCCCGCCCGCCACCATCTGGGCAAAACGGGCATTGATACGGGGATAAAGCTCTGTGCGATCTGGCATCAGGGCAATGACAAAAAACGGATAGGGGGCGGGATCTGTCTGCGCAGGATTCACGCTTTGCTTCCTCAAGCTACGGGGGCTTTGCCCTGTCATGATCCATACCTCCGCTGCCCGCAACAGGCGCAAACGATCATGGGGGTGAATCTTGGCCACCAAGTCTGGTTGATAAAGGGACAACAGGTGATGATACAGGGGGGGGGAGACCTCCTCCAGCGTGTCCCGAATCAAGGATCTCAGGGATTCAGGGGCAGCGGGGCAGTCGATGATGCCCTGCATCAAAACCTTAAGATACATCCCCGTTCCCCCCACAAAAACTGGCTGGGGGGTTTGGGGCAAAAGGTGGTCCAGCAAAGCCATCACATCCCGATACCAATGACCAGCGGAATACAGATCCTGAACATCCCGATAGCCTACAAGATAATACGGAACCGATGCCCGCAGGGCAGCCTCTGGCTGGGCAGACAGGCAGGGCAGGTCTTGATAGACCTGCATACTATCTGCATTGATAACACCAGAGGCCAAATGCATGGCCAAATGGTGCCCCAGCAAGGTCTTCCCACTGGCCGTAGGCCCTACAATCACAGGCAAAGGAAGAGAGGCCAGATCCAACAAACCCAAATCAGATCAATATGCCCCAAAAATATAGGCATCTTTCAAAGCCACATCCCGCTGGAGCGTGACAATGTTATCCTGCAAGGTCCGATTGTCATCATGTAACCGCTGGGAATGGGCCCGATAAACATCGCGAATGGACAACATAGCCACCGCAACGTCAGGGGAATCTGATCGTACCACGGGCAGGTGACGGCATCCCTTTTGATCCATCATGGCCAGCGCGTTGTCCACAGAATCCATCAGGTCAACGCATAGGGGAAACGGCGTCATGACGCGGGCCAAGGTGGTTTCTCCCAAGGGTAAATCGGGCAACACAACACGATTCAACAAATCCCGCTCAGAAAAAATACCCTGTAAATGGTGATTCTGATTCACCATCAAAATGGCCCCAACGCCCGCTTGGGCCATCAAGCGCACCGCCTGACTGACGGTATCCTCTGGATGCAAAGCATGGGTTACATAGTTCCGAATCACATCCCGCACCAAAGGATTATTCATGGGGGCCTCCTGCAATAAACATGACAGACACAGCCCCCGTTTTGCGGGCTGTTTATGGGATTGAGAGCTTAATCAAAAGCACGATAATCTCATCTTATCAAAAACCCACACAAAGGGCAAAGAAAATCAGGCCAAAATCCAGAATAGCCTTTGATGGAAAGGCGCATACTCACAAGTAACCGTAACCCTGCAAAAAAGACAGCACACAAAAACCCCTAGCCTTTTGTCCCTATCTGGATTATGGTGAGTGTGTTTTTTGTGAATTCTAACACATTTTTGCTTCAAGGGACGTTTATGCAGGTTTTTTACGACGAACACGCCAATTTGGATTTGATCACTGGCAAAACTGTGGCCATCATTGGTTACGGCAGTCAGGGGCACGCCCATGCCCTGAATTTGCGGGATAGTGGGGTGAAAAACGTCATCATTGGCTTGCAAAACGGATCCCGCAGTGCCGCCCGCGCCCAAGCGGATGGTTTTAAAGTCGTCACGCCAGCCGAAGCCGCCAAAACCGCCGATATCACCATGATTCTGGTGCCCGATGAAAAACATGGGGATTTATATGCTCAGGATTTAGCCCAAAACCTGAAAAAAGGGGCCACACTGGCC
The DNA here is from genome assembly GCA_947458235.1 of Alphaproteobacteria bacterium. Taxonomy (GTDB): domain Bacteria; phylum Pseudomonadota; class Alphaproteobacteria; order JAJTHO01; family CANGYM01; genus CANGYM01. The sequence goes on along the minus strand of CANGYP010000052.1, from coordinate 1,153 downwards.
TTTGCCCATGGGTTCAGTGTGCATTTTGGCACCATTGTGCCCCGTGCCGATCTGGACGTGATTATGGTCGCACCCAAGGGCCCCGGCCACACTGTGCGTGGTGAATTTTTAAAAGGCGGCGGTGTGCCTTGTTTGATTGCCGTATACCAAAACGCATCGGGTCACGCGCTGGACATCGCCAAGGCCTACGCCAAAGGGGTGGGCGGTGGAAAATCGGGGATGATTGAAACCACCTTCCGCAACGAATGTGAAACGGACCTGTTCGGGGAACAGGCTGTGCTGTGCGGCGGTGTGTCCGCCTTGATTAAGGCGGGCTATGAAACACTGGTTGAGGCGGGATATCCCGAAGAGCTGGCCTATTTCGAATGTCTGCACGAGGTCAAACTGATCGTAGACCTGATTTATGAAGGCGGTTTGAGCAATATGCGCTATTCTATCTCCAACACCGCAGAATACGGGGACTACAAAGCTGGCCCCCGCATTGTGACGGATAAAACGAAAAAAGAGATGAAAAAGCTCCTCACCGAAATCCAAACGGGTCAATTTGCCCGTGACTGGATTGCAGAAAACCAAACGGGCGCCCTGTCATTCAAGGCCACCCGTCGCATCGAGCAAGAACACCCCATCGAAACCGTCGGCCAGCGCCTTCGCGCCATGATGCCGTGGATCAAGAAAAAACCCTTGGTGGCGGAATCCGAACGTCAGGTGGCGTAGGCTCTCCTTAGGAGATAGGGATCAGGGGAGGAGTATATTCTCCCCCACCCTATTGTTTGTATCGCTTGTCCTCACCAACGCTTTCTAAAGCGTTGTGTCGCTACACTCCTCTCATACCAATTCACTTTCAAAAACATAGAAATGCCCCCATGTTTTTGAAAAAATTCCCTCTCCCGCTTGCGGGGGAGGGTTGGGGAGGGGGGCTTTTGCATTAACAAAACACTATTTTGAAGAACAACTGGCGCGTATTCGCGAAATTCGATTGGCGAACGTAAATTTTATCAAAAGATCCTCACTACCGTACACTTTCATAAACCCCATTGAGGATCAGTGGGTTATTGATGGCATGGGGGGTATTTTTGAAGGCGTCTGCGAGGGTTCGCAGGCCGTAAGTGAAGAAAGAAAAAAGGAGAGTGTCCACGGTTTTTCGAAAGGGTAT